>JAGLQQ010000208.1 GCA_023136735.1 Candidatus Omnitrophota bacterium
TATCTGTTTGATAAGCAAAGGAAAAATGTTTTCTATCTAGTAGTTGGGGTGATTATCATGAAATTGACAAGCGGCAAATTTACATATAATATGAGTCTAGAGAGGTTTAGCTTTCTGCTCTTATCCATTTAAGTGTATGAATTATAAGGACTTTTTTCCATGGGACGGACTGAACTCATCGCTGTATTAATTCTTTTGTTATCCTCTGTAAATGTAATAGCTATCCCTTCTGAGGGCAATTTTTTGCCTGCAGAGGGAGCAGCAATTTGGGGTTTGCAATTCAATAATATATTTCTGCGGGATTTTAATGAAGTCGAAGGTCAGGGGAAGACAAAACAGTATCTTCTTAAAACAAGCTATGCCCTAACAAAGCGATTTTTTCTCGATGGTAAGATTGGACTTGGTAGTGTAAGGTTTAAACGTAATGACGGAATAGACCTTAATTTTTCCAGCGGATTTGCCGGGGGATACGGTTTTCGCTATCTTTTGTTTGAGAATGAGCAAAGCGGCTGGAAATCAATAGTTGGATTTCAACATATAAGCTGCCATCCTTTCAAGGATACGGTAGGCGATGTTAAGCATCGTATTATCTGGGATGAGTGGCAGGGGACATGGCTGTTTATAAAGGAGCTGGAAAAAGCAGATTTTTATTTTGGACCGCAGTACAGCGCTGCACAGCTAAAATACAAGGTTGATGATTTTAGACGCCGTTTAAAATCAGAAGACTCTTGGGGATTATTGTTTGGATCTAACTATTCATTGAATAAGAAAACAAGTATAAGTGCTGAGATCAGGGTACTTGATGAATGGGCGATTAATACGGGAATCAGTTATAAGTTCTAAGGGAAGGTACGATGAGGTTTAAAAAAATAAGATTATGGGCAACTTATCCGTTCGCTATTGTTTATATTATAGTTGCTTATAAGCAGGGCATTGAATTGATACCTAGTGTGTGGGTTGTTATCGCCGGATTACTGGTGCGCTGCTGGGCAGCTGGGTATATAAAAAAGATACGGGTCCTGACTATTGCTGGTCCGTATGCATATGTGCGCAATCCTCTTTATGTAGGGAATTTTCTCATGGGGCTGGGGTTTTGCTTATTTGTACAGCATATAATGCTTAGCCTGATATACATTGTTTTATTTTCCTTCCTTTATATAGGAACCATGAAAAAAGAAGAGGCAGTACTTACGGATCTATTTAAGGGGGAATATATTAATTACAAAAAGGAAGTTCCAGCGTTTATCCCCCGCATTATTCCCTATACATCAAAACAGTCGACGCGTTATAGCTTAAAGCAGGCGCATTATAATGGAGAGCTAATAAGAGTAGTTGTAACTGGTATTTTGCTTAGCCTGATTTATTGCTCTGTTTATTTTGCCAGAGAGAATACTCTCGATAGAGGTGACTTGGTTAAAGCCAGACTGCTTATTGGGCTGCAAGGCCTAATATTGTTTATAACCATACAGCATAGAAAAGAATTTGTTAAAAAACAGGATAAACAAGATCTCGCGCGCAAATAAATGATTATGCGTAAATCATATAACTAGTTTATTGAGAAGAGGATATATCCATTTAAATCTAACATCTGAAACAAAAGCATTGTCAACGCTTTTGTTTCAGATAACAAGCGTTAGTTCTGAAAAGTATAAGCGTTTGCTGGAAATATTGTGGTTAAGGATAAAGAAACAGCCTAAATGTTTTGAGCGTTAAAACATCTAGGAGAATTATACGGAATATATCAATGCAAAAAACTTGGAATATACTAAAAATCGATACTAAAAAGCAGCAATCATTTTCCAAAGATTTGGGCATTTCTCCGATACTTGCTCAGATTCTTTTGAATCGCGGAATTCAGACAAAGGATCAGGCACGTAGGTATCTTTATGATGATATCAGTAAATGCTTTGATCCCTTTTTATTTAAAGGGATGAGAAAAGCGATTAAACGCACACAAAAAGCGATTGCCGCAAAAGAAAAAATTTTTATTTACGGAGACTATGATGTCGACGGGCTAAGCAGCACTGCTTTGCTCTATTTTGTTCTAAGAGATTTGGGAGCTGATGTTGAGTGTTATATACCTCATAGGGTTGAGGAGGGGTATAGCCTTAATAAGCAGGCCTGTGTGAATTTAAAAGAGCGAAAGGTTCAGCTTATAATAACTGTTGATTGCGGTATAAGCTCTCATGCAGAAGTAAAATATCTTAATTCTGCGGGAATAGATATTATCATAACTGATCATCATCGTATACATGCAGGGAAAATCCCGTCTGCCTATGCGGTGATTAATTCAATGCAAAAAGGATGTTCGTATCCTTATAAAGATCTTGCCGGTGTGGGCATTGCCTATAAATTTGCTCAGGCGTTAACAACTGGGGTAATGGATATAAGTAATCATCTTGATCTTGTGGCCCTGGGAACGATTTGTGATGTTGCACCTTTAATAGGTGAGAACAGAATCTTGGTCAAACACGGACTTGACGTATTGAGTGATACAGGCAAAATCGGATTAAAGGCTTTGATGGAAGTCACTGGCATATCAAAAAAGAAAATAACAACTCAGCATGTCGGATTTATCATTGGCCCGCGTATTAACGCAAGCGGGCGAATGCACTCAGCCCATAAGGCGCTTGAGCTTTTTATTAGTACAGACTATGAGCATGCTTTGCGGCTTGCTAAAGATCTGGATAATTATAATAAGCAGAGGCAAAAAGAAGAAGCAAAAACATTGAAGCAGGCTACTTCAATGATACAAAGTGAAATAAATTTTAAATATCATCGCTCTGTAGTTTTACATAACGATGAATGGCATCCTGGCGTTATAGGTATTGTGGCGTCTCGTATTGCTGAAAAGTATTACCGTCCGACGATCTTGATTTCCACTAAGGATAAGGTGGGCAAGGGATCAGGGCGTTCGATTAGAAATTTCCATTTATTTGACACCCTTTCAAAATGTGACCATTTATTAGAAGGTTTCGGAGGGCATGAAAAGGCGGCAGGTATAAGTATTTTGAAAAACAACCTCATGGATTTTAAAGAGTTCTTTAATGACATGGTTCGTAAGACTCTGACTGGTGAGGAGCTTGTTCCGGTCATAGATGTAGATATGGAGGTGTCTCTTAGCGCTTTATCCCAAAAGTTAATAGAGGAGCTGGAGCTCTGTGCTCCTTTTGGTAGGGGCAACCCTCGTCCTGTATTTGCCTCGCGCGATTTAAAGGCCAAGGACAGGCCAAAGACTTTAAGGGGTAATAGCTTTAAAATCTGGCTTACTGACGGTAAGGTGACTTGCGAGGCTCTGGGTAGTAAGTTTACTGATATTGACATAACTGACATAAACAGCGGATTTTCCGTTGTATATTCTCCCTCTATAAATGACTGGCAGGGTATTAATACTATCCAGTTAAAACTCAAAGATCTGCAGTTTTCCTGATTTCTTTTAAAAAGTCCTCCTCTTAAGTAAGCTGAAATTAGAATCATTTGGCTAAACAAAATATTTCATTGGAAAAATTTTAACTCTACATCCATAATACTCTTGTTTACAGTTAGTTACACAAGTAAAAAAAATCTCCCTCTATTGTAAAAAGTTTACTTGCGTGGTATAATTTAAAGAATTTTCTGAACTTTTTAAACGGGATTTATTAATTTCGTTAAAAAGTTCTGTAACAGAAAACTATTTTTTGCGTTGATTTTATCAATTGAAAGAAGATTCTTAATCATCTTCGGGTTTCAGTCCTCGAGGCTTGTCTCGCTAAGGGTGATGAGATAAAATGGAGGAACGAGTAGATATATACATAAGCGACATAATGTTTCGGTTATATTGCATCATTTTTTCTAATAGATACCTCGGGGCTTGCCCCAGGGAGTATTCATTGTATTTGTTTAACTTTATTCGCGCCAAGGTGTGTAACATGCTGATAAAAAAAGAGTTATGATTGCTAGAAAAAATCCTGTTTTTATTGCAGAAATTGTATCTTTGAGGTATACTTGATTGTATTTTTCAAGCCATAATCTATTTTAAATAACTGAAATAGAGGAAGTTCATAGTTGGAATACTGTTATGATGGCAAATAAAATTTATGAAAAGAGGAGATTTAATATGAATAACCGCATTAATAAAGTTGTAAGCTTGATTTTAATTCAGCTTATTATGGTAATGAACTTATCTTTAACATTAGCTCAGGCTAAAACTGCTAATAATATTCAATTAAATACGCTATCGCCCCAAATTATGCTGAACAATAATCAGATTAAACAGTTTTATGTCCAAAATAATGTAGAGCTATTAGAGCGGTTGGGAGAAAAAAAATTTAGCGGGAAAAATGTGGTTGGGGATACTAATATGCCGGTTGATAAAGCTTTTAGGCAATTTCCCGAAACTCCGCAATCTTTGCTGGATTTTTTTATTAGTCCGGATAATACTCGAATTTTTTCTGATTTTTTAAATAAAACTAATAACGCGAAGGATTCATTAGTTGGAATGGGGATTATCAGCGCCTTAGGGTATATTGATTTAAGCCGGCTTGATGAAGAACAACTACAGGAAACAACAGAACTAATAAGGTTGTTAATCGAACCGTATTTGGAATCGGAAAATGAGTTTTATAAAATTTCAGCCTGGTTTGTTTTAAATAAGATCGGCGCTCAGGAAGAAAAGACTGAAACTGTTTATAAATTGCTGGAAGCAGTGCGGAAAAAAGATTCTTTAACTAAAGTTGATTATAAAAAAATTGAAGCAGCGTTATCTTTGTTAGCGGATGCTGATATCCCGCTTGACATTCAAGAAGAAATATCTTTGGAAATAGTAAAACTTTCCCAAAAGCCGAATGATATTTTTCACCGCTATGGATTGAAAATCTTAAATAAAATCGGCATATCAAAAGAGGCTAAAAAATTTCTAAAGGCGAATTCTGAGCTTGTATACTTAGCGGTTCCTGAGACTGCGATTTTGGCCATAGAATTATTCGCGAAACATAATATGTTTTTTCAGTATTTTTGTGATGAATCGAAGGAGAGTTTTGATGGAAAAATTAAGCACGCTATTTATTTAGGAAATATGAACCCTACTCCAGCTGTAATAAATGAATTAAAGAAATATGCGACTTTGAACGAAAATCCAAGCCTTAGTTCTTTAGCTTACGCTTTGTTAACAAGATTTCAGAGGGAACTTTCCTCTCAACAGGTAACAGGAATTAATAGGCTAAAAAGAAAACGAATGCTGGGTTTATTAAAAGAGTTTGATGATACCGGATGGGCATTAAAACTGGTGGTTTACGCGGCGAAAACAGGGGTTGAGCATTATCGGTGGGCATCTTTTTATGCTTTGGAGAAATTGTATAATTTTGGAAATGCGGTATTTGAATTATTAAATGAATACAGGGATGGAGATACAGCTGATTTAAACAACGCAAATTCAATGGCTTTGCTGAGCTTAATAGTAAAAGATAAAAATTCTTTACGTTCAGAGTATGAAAAAGACGTGATCGCTCCCTTATTAAGAAGGTTTTTAAATGGCGGGCATATTGACGCCTTAAAAAGAACTTCAGAAGTAATGGCAAACGGCGGTGTTAATGATGAAGCGCTGTTGCTGCCTTTAGTCAGTAATTTAGGCAAAGAGGAGTTGGGTTTTATCTTAACTAAAAATTTATTTAAGAGTTTACTTTCAAGCGATAAATATAACCGATTCATAATAAAATCCATTTTCGGATTAAAAGCGGCCGGATCACTGAACAATATCTTTACGACAAAGTTTTCCCAGACAGATATCCAAAAAATGATGGAGATTGAACAAGTAAACCCGCATTATATGCGGGCAGGAGTAGTTGCCGCGTTAATTAATTTGCCGCATCGGACAGAAAAAGAAAAAACATTAATAAGATTATTAGCAACCCGGCATTTAACTTCAGAACAGATAGTTGTAAGGGTGGCCGCGAATTTTGCTATAAATAAAATTGGGACAGAATATGAACAGGACCAAACTGCCAAGGCTATTTTAGACGCTGTTTTGTCTTCAAGCCGCGGGGAAGAAGCCGAGGTTTGTTTAACTTTACTAGCCTGGTCTCAGATTCATGACGCGAAGTTAAAAGAGGAAATATCAACTAAACTCGCGTACGCGATGGAAGATTCTTTTGTGCCCGTACAGCGTAGTTCATGTTATCCGGTATTTAAAAAAGTCGGCTTAAGTGAAAAAGCAATAAGCTATTTTATTGAGAAAAAAATATTCGGTGAAGTTGTAGCACGGGATTTTTATGACGTTATTTCCATGAAATATGCCGGGCTTTTTGGTGAACACGCGCATAAAAGCGCTGAGCTTAAAAAAGTTTTTGATGAAATGTGGGAATTTTGTAATAAAAATAAACATTTCTATATGGGATATCTTATAGCGCTTGGCAGTATGCGGCCAAACGATAAAGTGATCGAGAGGATCGGGGGTTATTTGGCTAATGAAAATTATCCGGAGATTATAGAAGAAATAGCTTACGCGTTTATAACCAAAATAAGATTGGATCTCATAAATAATAAATATCCGGAACTCAGCGGCAAAAAAAAAGAAGAACTTTTAAATCAGATCGAGCGCATGTTTGCCCGTAAATTCGCTGAGGCTTCTGAAGAGGCAGCAAGGAAATTATGGTTTTCTTATCCCAACCACATAGGATTGCTTAGAGATATAAAAAGCAAGGGTCATCTAACTCGGGATGTGGATTTTTATTTAGCAGGACAGGTTAAAGCGTATGATTTATACCAGAAAAAGTTAAAAAGCGCCAATGAAGCCGAAGAATTAATCTTATATATGCTTAAGAGTAGAATCAAAGATGAACAAACATATGTTTCAGACAGGATGATGGCAATATACACCTATCAAATATTACAACCGGAGTTAGATCATCATAGCCAGCGGTTTTTCCTGGAAATGATAGAGATTATGTTTACGAGTCACGATTCTCCAGGCACTCAAGCGCAAACCGCGGAATTATTGCTTGATTTTGAGTTAGGAGATATTTTTGAAACAGTAGCCTTAAAACAAATGACGGAAAAAACATTCTTTCCAAGATTTTCTGGTTATAATGATTATCTTAATGTGCTTTTGAAAAATCTAAGTCAAACACACGTGTTCCTGGATAGAGTTTATAGTAAGGAGTTAATGTCTAAAATGAGAGGCGATTATTCTGAGATGTATCCTCATAATATATTTTTACTTACAACCTCGATGTTTAGGTTATTGTTTTCCAACAAAGAATATCAAAATGAAATTAGTGATACAATTGGCAAAATAACAGATGGTTATGAAAATGAGCAGGAAATGCTGCTTGAAGACGGGCCATTAAGCTTGTTGCACCACGCGTTTAAAAAGCAACGCTCAGCGGCTTTTAAAAAAACAGCAGATGTTTCTGATACAGTTTCAACTCCTGAGCGAAATATAAATAACCCGCGGCTTTTAGAGCGGTCTATTTAAACCCGGAATTTACATTGTGGTGCAGCGAATAGCACTAACCCGGATATTTCATGAATAATATGAAATGTTCACCCTTTCCCACACGTGATTTAAGGGCAAAAGACAGACCTAGGACCCTAAGGGGCAATAGTTTCAAAATCTGGCTTACTGACGGTAAGGTAACTTGTGAGGCCTTGGGCAGTAAGTTTACTGATATTGACATAACTGATATAAACAGCGGATTTTCCGTTGTATATTCTCCCTCTATAAATGATTGGCAGGGTATTAATACTATTCAGTTAAAACTCAAAGATCTGCAATTTTCCTGAAAAATATTTTTCCTCATTTGAATACCTCGTGGGCTTGCCCCGAGGTAGTTTATTTTTAACTTGCAAATCATTAAGTTATAGTAATCTATTCAACTTAAGTTCAGAATAACCCTAAAAAAGTGCTGAATTTATTTTGTGGAATAGTTGTCGATCATTCGATTTGATCTTATGTAGTTTTCTGATTTATCCGCAATACTAAACTTCTAACCTTAAATAATATAAAATGTTATACTCATTTCAAGGGATATCGTCTGCTTAGAAAATTATTGATTTTTGTCTTGATAATAGTTATACTAAAAATACT
>JAGLQQ010000209.1 GCA_023136735.1 Candidatus Omnitrophota bacterium
CTGGTTCTCTGGGCACTTCAATTTTAGTGATTTCAAAATCCATCATAGCCCCGACAGGTGCGTAAACAATATCCTTAAGGCGATATATTCCCGGAGTGGTCTACCGCATAGACAGGCTTATCATTTAGCAGCCGTATGCTTAATATGTCACCATTGGCGGTGTTTTCAAAACGTAAAGCCAGACGCCTTTTATTCATAAAATCCCGATGCAGAAAAAAACTTCCATATAAATAATCTTGTTTGTAACCTCATCTTCCATTCCATTCTGGCTCAAGGGTTAATATCATTAGTCCCACTATTGTGGTATATAAATAA
Organism: Candidatus Omnitrophota bacterium; assembly: GCA_023136735.1. Taxonomy (GTDB): domain Bacteria; phylum Omnitrophota; class Gorgyraeia; order B26-G9; family B26-G9; genus JAGLQQ01. The sequence goes on from JAGLQQ010000209.1 coordinate 316, forward strand.
TACTCCCATGCTATCAGTTCGTCAATAAATTTTCTACCCAGATGGTATATTTATCTTTTGCCGCCAATTTATGATTCATAACTGGTAACTGATAATTCGTTTGTTAATCCTTGACAACAAGAATGTCCGAATGGTAAAATTACAAATAACAGGAAAATCATAACTTATGAAAAATAGAGCGTTTACATATATTGAAGTACTGCTGAGTGTAGCCATACTCGGGTTTGTGTTAATTCCCCTGCTCTCTCAGTTTTATACGGGATTTCAGGGCAATATAGTTGCTGAACTCGTTACCCAGTCTATTGATCTTGCCGATGATCTTATGGAAGAGATAAAAAGCAAACGTTTTGATGAAAATGAACTCCCTGCTGAACCGGTAGATCCTGCAGCAATGGGTATTGATGACGGTGAGATATCAAATGACCGCGGGACATTCGATGATGTGGATGATTATAATAACTGGCAGCAGTCTCCCCCTCAGTCAATTGACGGTACTGCCTTGAATGATTTTTCGGCGTTCGGACGTAGTGTCTTTGTTGAATATATAACTATAAGCGGTGCGGACTGGATATCTTCAACTGTTACTACTTACTATAAAAAAATAACCGTGATCGTAACTCACCCGAAAATTAATGACCGAAGACTGGAGACAATAGTTTCTCATTACTAAATTGTTATGAAAATTAAACTCAGCCGAAATATTAAGTTAGGAAATATAGGAAACAAAGGATTCTCACTTATAGAATTGCTAATTGTTTTATCAATTCTAGGTATCGTCCTGTTCCCTATCTATGAGTTCTTAAGACAGGGCGCGCTTTCCTGGCAATTAGGTGAAAATAAAACCGAGGTTGTTCAGAACGCGAGAATTGGGCTGGATAAGATGTGTGATGAAATAAAGCATGCCAGAGAAATTTATTCTAGTTCCCCCTCGCTGATACATTTCTGGTGGAAAGATTTAAATGAAGATGATGTAGCTGACGGTAATGAAATATTGACATATAGCTGGAGTGGAATTAGCAATGATGATCTCACCCGCAAGTTTGATTCTGAAGCACAGTCTACCCCGATTGCGAATTATGTAGATGATTTTCAGCTTGAGTATTTTAATGCTGCTGGAGTTCAAACTATGACTTTAGAAGAAATCGTCTTTATGACAGCTGATTTGAAAATAAAAAAAACAACCCTATCGCATGATTATATATCCCAAATGCGAAAATCAATAGCACCGAGAAATTTAATGCTATGAAAATAAATATTAAAAATAATAAAGGTATAGCCCTTTTGCTCACTCTTATAGTGATGATGGTCCTGTTTATCTTCGGAGCCGCATACCTGAGCTCTATGATCTCAGAAACAGGCATAGCCCGTAATCAGGAAAAAAGCGAGCAGGCTTTTTTTATCGCCGAAGCTGGCTTAGCAAGAGCAATAAGATTGCTGGTTGACGATAATACATGGCGTACCGCATTACTTAGTGAAAATATGTCGGATGGATTTTATGAGCTAGAGGTTATTGATGACCCTGATTATCCTGAAAGAATCCGTATCACCTCAACAGGCCATGCCGGTGCAGCAAGCCGCATAACCAGGATTTCACTTATAATCACCGGAGGTTTTGACTATGCTTTGTTTTCAGATGATATTACTGATCCGGTTATTGCGGATATCGATTGCAGCACAGCAAGCGGCACTATCAGAGGTAATGTCCATGCAAACGGTACAGCGCTTATGGGCGGAGTGTCTTTAGCAAACGGCACGCTTACTCAGGGAGAGCTTGGCGAGGGGATGATTGATATTATCGAAATTGAGATGCCTTTTTACCGCGCTAATGCCACGGTTATTTATCCTCATGGGACAGTGATTAATGCCATAAAGACACAAAACGAGCTTATTTATGTCGAAGGTGATGTAACTATTGATTGCACTGCTAGCAAAGGCGTTACCTTTAGTCAAACCTCACTTATTGCTGAAGGAAATATTGATATTATCGGTGAGTATACATTGAAACTTGATGAATATATTTACCCGGGTGTGGGAAAGATTGTAGCCATGGCAACCAAAACAGGAAATATCACCTCAACCGGTGCAACCAAAGTCCAGCAACGGGATATTAATGGGCTGGTTTTTTCTGAACAAGGAACAATAGATTTTGATTATCTCAAGACTGATGCAGCAGTTTATGGTCATAATGTGGTTTTAAGGCACAGTATTG
>JAGLQQ010000021.1 GCA_023136735.1 Candidatus Omnitrophota bacterium
AATCCCAAGCCTTTAAGAGAGCTTTTAAAATATATGGACGCGGTCAATGTTGATCTTAAGGGTTTTACTCCGGCGTTTTACGCGAAGATGGGTATGATGGCCGAGCTTGATCCGGTTTTAGAAACTTTAAAAATTATCAGGCAAGAAGGAGTATGGCTTGAAATAACCAACTTGATCATTCCCGGGGAAAACGATGACCCGGAAGATATTAGAAAAATGTGTGTTTGGATAAAAGAAAATCTTGGCGATGGAGTGCCCATACATTTCAGCCGTTTTTTTCCTCAATTTAAACTGGCTAATTTGCCGCCAACGCCCATTTCAACAGTTGAAAAAGCATACAATATTGCTAAAGATGTTGGATTAAAATATGTTTATATCGGAAATATTCCCCTGCATCCGGCTGAAAATACTTATTGCCCTAGTTGCGGTAAAAAGCTTATAACGAGAAAGGGATATTTTGTTGCGGAAAATAAAGTCGTAAAAGGTGCTTGCAAATTTTGTGGTTATCTACTTGAAGGCAAATGGGATTTTAAGGAATAAACATGTATAATAATTTAATAACTTGCGGGCAGCTTTTCGGTATTGGAATAAGTTTCGGCATTGCCGGCCCCTGTCTGGTTGGATGCTCGCCTTTTATCGCGGCTTATGTTTTAGGTAAGCAATCCGGGCAACTTAAAGCAGTTATTGATATTACTATCTTTTTAATAGGTAGACTTTTAGCTTACCTTATCCTTGGCTTTTTAGCTGGTTTATCAGCCGGTGTTTTAAAGCAGTGGAGCAGCTCTTCTTTAGTTTTTTTGCTTAAGCCTGTGGGAGCTGTTATTATCATTCTTTTAGGCATGCTGATTTGGCTCGTGCGCGATCCCCATTCTAAAATATGTCAATTAATGAATAATACTAAACTTAATTTCGCGGGCTTATTTATGGCAGGTATTATTATAGGCATATTTCCCTGCGCGCCTTTACTGGCATTACTTTTTGAAATTACTATGATTTCAAAAACAGCTGCGCAAGGCATGTTCTATGCTTTGTTTTTTGGCCTGGGAAGTTTTGCTTCCGGCTTAGTTGTTATTAGCAGTATGGTGGGGGTGCTGAACTGGATTCCTCAAACTATCGTTAAATCAAAAAAATGGCAGCTGGTTTGCAAAGCGGTATACTCTGTTTTATTTATAGCTATAGGAATAGGTTTTTTATTCGCGCGTTAAACGATCGATAAAAAATGGATATTAAAAATAGAAAAATCATATTCGCGGTATTGCTGCTTGGGTTTAGTTCAATAGCTGCTCAGATAGTATTACTTCGGGAATTTTTAATAGTTTTCTACGGCAATGAAATGTCGATGGGGTATATGTTATCAGCCTGGCTTATCGGTACCGCGATAGGTAGCTGGCTGCTTGGAGGTATAGCTGATAAGATAAAAAACAAGCAAGCGGTTTTTTGTTGTTGCCAAAGTGCTCTGGGATTATTATTTGTGTTTAGTATAGTTGCTGTTAGATACATAAAAATAATTTTCGGCTTAGTTCCCGGGCAGATAATTGCTTTTATGCCGATGCTTATATCAAGCTTTGTCATTCTTGTTCCTTTGTGCTCGCTTTTGGGGTTTATGTTTGCTTTTTCCTGCAGGAGGTATGAGCAGTCATCCGGAACTGGGGTACAGCAAATAACCGATGTATATATTCTTGAGGCAATCGGGGCAATACTTGGCGGAATTTTAGTGAGTTTTGTCTTTATCCAGACAATGAAGGCGCTGGATATAATGGTTGTTTTAGGACTGCTGAACATCATAGCGGCTATATACACAGCCGGGTTTAAAGGCCTAACCAAAAAAAACAAGTTTTTTTATGCTCCGATGTGCGCTGGTATATTAATGATTGCTTTAATATTTGCCGGCAAGGGTTATAACCTACAGGCAAGATCTATAGATTGGCAATGGCAGGGATCCAATGTGCTTAGCTGTAAAAATTCTATATATGGCAATATTGTTATAACCGGCAACAAAGATCAAAAATCTTTTTTTTATAACGGGCTTTATCTTTATACAATTCCCAATAAAAAAGAAGCAGAAGAGTCTGTACACTTCTCGCTTTTATCTCATTACAAACCAAAAAATGTGCTTTTGATCGGCGGCGGTATTGGCGGAGCAGTAGAAGAAATCCTAAGACATGATGTAGATAAAATAGATTATCTTGAACTTGACCCTGAGCTTATAAAACAGGCGAAAAAACATATCTCAGGGGCACAATATTCCTACTTGCAAAATTCTAAAGTAAAAATTCATCATATGGACGGAAGGTTTTTTGTTAAAAATACAGACAACCGATATGATTGTATCATCTTAAATGTTGGCGATCCTTATACCGCCCAGACTAACCGCTACTACACAGTTGAATTTTTTAAACAGATAAAAACCATATTAAATAAGCAGGGGGTCTTTTCTCTTGCCCTTACATCCTCAGAAAGTTATATCAGCCAAGAGTTGCAGGATTTTCTGGCGAGCATATATCATAGCTTAAGAGAAGTTTTTACCCAGGTTAAAGTTATTCCGGGCGATAAAGCGTATTTTATCTCAAGCTCCCAAAAAAATGCAGCAACCAATAATTATAAGGACTTAACCCGCAGAGCAAAACAAAGAAAGATAGGTTTGGAATATGTAAGGGATTATTATTTATTTAATAAATTATCTCAAGATAAAATCAAGCAGTTTCAGGAAGTCTTACAATCAAGCTCGCGTATAAATATCAATCATGATTTTCATCCGACCGCTTACTATTATGATATGGTATTTTGGGCAAGCCATTTTCGCGATTCATTGTTCAAGAAAATCCTTAAAACAATAAATGAAAAAACCATTTGGCTGGGTGTAATTTTATTATCAGTGCTTATTCTCAGCAACGCTTTTATCCGGCGGCAAAAGCGGTCTTTTTACAAGCAGGCAGTGTTAAGCGCTGTGTTTATGGCTGGTTTTGCCGAAATGTCATTTCAAATAGTGATCCTGCTTTGCTTTCAGGTGATTTACGGATATGTTTTTTATAAATTGGGGCTGATCCTGACGGCTTTTATGATAGGGCTAGTTTGGGGTGCGGTTTGCATTAAAAACATTTTACCTAAATTGGAAAAAATCAGTAGGCAAGTACAAGTTTTTATCTGCCTGCAACTAGCTGTGTGTATTTATCCGCTTATTTTACCGCTTATTTTTTCCTGGCTGTCTAAAACTTCAAGCTCTGTTATGACCTGGGTAGGGCCAAATATTATTTTCCCTTGTTTGCCAATAATAGCTGGTTTTATCGGGGGCATGCAGTTTCCTTTGGCAAACAAAATGTATCTGGGCAATAAAAGGGTTATCGGCAAAGCAGCAGGCATAAACTATGGAGTTGACCTTTTTGGTGCATGCTTTGGCGCTTTGCTGAGCGGAACGTTCTTAATTCCCATTTTAGGCATTGCCAAGACATGTTTTCTGGTCGCGGGGCTGAACGCGGTAGTGTTAATAATGCTTTTTATTATGGCCCAAAAAACACAAGCAAACAACCCGGGAAGCGGCTAAGCTGCCGGCATAAAAAAACCGCATTTGAGAATTTGCTGGTTTTCCTGTGTGTCCTGTGTCGCTCAGATGAGAGGCAATCCCAATTTTGTAAGTAAGACAGCGCTTGCCCCATGTTTTGACAAAAATTGTTTTTGGATTTTTAGGTTTTTAAGATATAATATGTTT
>JAGLQQ010000210.1 GCA_023136735.1 Candidatus Omnitrophota bacterium
TAATTAATTTTGCTATAGATATTAAAGTTCTTGCAAAATTAGTAATTGAGAATAAAGCACAGACATTGTATAGTAGGTTCTTTTTCCCAACTTAAATAAGAATGACCCAAATAGAAACAGAAGAGGCTTTACCGATTACTCGGAATCCAGACAATCTAAAGAAACGACTCGAAAACGGTTTACTTTAGTCCAATTCCTTAAAAACCTCAGCGCTAAAAATAAAAATTTTAGCTCCCTTTTTCCACTCGTCACGGTTTAACCCTGCTTTAACGCATGTTTGCTCCAAAAACTGCTCAGTGTTCCAGCCGTATTCAGTGGCAACCTGCGGCAGCAAAAGTCCAGAATGATATTCTTTCCTTATTATTATTCCATGAGTTCCGACTTTGATTTTACTTATATCAGTGATTTCCTCAATTGGGCTCATTACAGAAATCTCAAGATCAAGTGACTCCAGCTCCTGTTCACTTACAGCGGGAAAACGCGGATCACTTGTCGCCGCTTCAATAGCCATATCGCGAATTACTCTGATCAGCGGAATGTCGGAAACAATTCTTCCAATACATCCGCGCAGCATGCCATTTTTACTTAAAGTTACAAAAGCCCCTCTTTTTTCCAAAAATAGCGGATCGTCAGTTTTAATCGTCTGCCTCTCCCCCGATTTAAGATAATCTTTTATTGATTTTCTTGCCATTGCTAACAGTTCGCTTTTTTGTGTATAAGTTAACATGTCCTTGCTCCTTTTTGGGATTATATTTGTTTTCTCATTTAATGCTTTTGAGTAAATAACACTACTGTAACCCACTACCCTCTCAGGTGATGAGTTTGTAGTGTCCGCGGATGTGCTATAATCTAGAATTTGCCTATGCTCTGCTTTGATTTTTTTCATTGTAAGCATTAGCGTGATTACGGCAGCATCTCCGCATAACTCGCAGTCTCCTGTCTTTAGATTGTCAAAAAGAGCAGCTGAGTCATTACTCGAGATAAAAGAAAGCGTATTACGATCAATTAAATTTGCTTTCTCCTGGCTATGAAAATGGGACATATCTGAGCTTGCTATAAGCAGGACGTCCTCTCTATCAGAGATTAATGCTGCTAGAATATCCGCAATGCTATCATAATACGAGTATGAATTTTTAAATATAATAATTGGTACAATTGAGAAATTATTCAGGCTTTTTTGTAAAAAAGGAAGTTGTACTTCAATAGAATGCTCTTTTTCAAAAACCCGCGGCTTATATTCGAAATAGAGGCTATTTTTTAAAAGCTTCTTTGTGAAATCAGAATCTACTGAAACCTGGCCTAATGGTGTTTTAAATATTCCGTCTTTATACACAGCCGCTTTTTTAAGATTATGATAATGACTAGGCGCGAGAATAATGACAGTTGAATAATTCTTTTTATATATAGATTTATAGGCTTTCGCGGCAATGCTGCCTGAGTATATGTATCCAGCGTGCGGAGCGATCATCCCCCAGATATGGGCCTTTGTGATAAAAGGTTCAGCTTTGCCAAGCAAATCTTCGATCATACTTGATAAAATTATCGCGTCAGCTGGATAAAAAGAACCGCTGACGTTTGGCTCTTTAACAGTCTGCTTTTGCGCAAAAGCAGTAAAGATACAAGAAAGTGTAAATAATGTTGAGATGCTTAAGATTATGACTAGTTTTTTCATATAAACATTCCGAAAAATCAGCACTTGGCCGCAAATACGTATTGAACTTAAACCAGATTCTTTAATACAGGACGCAAAAGAGTTTTGATTACAACTAGGCATACTATACCGATAGTTACTACCAGAATAGCTCTGCCCTCACATTTATTAAGAAAAAGCCCCATGGCTAAGCCTGCCGCGGGCGGATGTTCAGTGTTGGTGACTACCATAAGAAAGACAGAAAGGCCTACAGAAAGAGAGCAGAAAATCACATTGGAGTTTTTTGCTAAAAATTCTATATTTTGAAAAACAGGAATTATTGATAAATAATAGCACACACATCCAACAAATATTCCGACTAAATATCCGCCGATAAGTACTCGTGGTGAAGAAGTAGTTCTTCCCGGCATCGTGAAAGCGATAAACGCGCTAGCCCCAAGAGCCGCGATAACAGCCGCGTTAGAGATTACATCTAATAAAAGTAAGACCAAAAATGTGGCTGCCGTGGCTAAAAGCGATTGTAGAATGTACTCTTTCTTGTTCTGTCTGAATTTTACATCAAATATATTCATTTATTTTTCGTAGATTTTTCCTTTGCTTCATTGCACATGCATTTAAGATTTCTCTGAAGAGATGTAATTCCCTGTAAGATTAATATAAATCCGACAAAAAAAAGTAAAATTTTAACCTTAGGCAACTGTAAAGATTTAACTCTTCTGATTACCAAATAAGCATTATAAGGCGCTACCCACTCTCCGTGAGCTATGTAGTTAAGTGATCCGTAGAATTCTTTATTGAAGCGGTGCGTACCTAGTTGATAATACTGCCCCTGTCCTGAGCTGTTGCGCAAATAACCGAAAGTAAAATCACTATCCCATGTTGTTTCTGCGCGGGAAGTAGGCTCATTAATGATAACACTTAATTGCAAATCCTTGTTTTCAATCCTACGGTCAGGGACTTTTAACCAGAACGAAAAAACATCATTTGATTTGGCACTGAATGTGCCGGCAATATCCTGATCATTCTTAAGCGACAGGCGTACAGGAAAAGTATAGATATCCTCATAAAGCCCGTTTGAGATACTAATAATCCCAAAAACAAGGCTTGTTATTAGGAGAGTGCCGCCCGCAATCGTAACAAAAATCCCCAAAAAAAATTTTTCTTTAGGTATCATCTAATCTTCGCTCCTTATTGATCAATGCCTTATTTTAGCACAATTCTACTAATTAGGCAATAAACGCTATCTCCTCAAATTCTCAAATTCTAGATAGAAAACACTTTTCCTTTGCTTATCAACCAGATGGGGAAAATTGTATTCGCGGATTTTAAGGTTCTTTCGTTCAAATTAAACAAGAAAGAATCTTTTTTTATGAATTTGAGGTCAACTTCCTGTAAAGTGCGGCATGAGCTATGAGTGTTGTTGAAATAGAAGCAATTAAGCCCACACCAAAGGCTAAAGCACCTAGTATATTTATAAGTCCCATCAATATCGCGAAACCCAGAAGCTCAAGTTTTATACCCTGAGTTATCCGGGAGCTTTCTTTGAGCGCTTCAATTGGGCCGAGCTTTTTATCGATAATAAAGAACGCGAAGAATTGAAACTTGAGCAACAAGACAATGCCGGGAACTATAAACAATAGCATTCCAAGCGTTGTCATTAAACTGAAAAGTATAAAACCAACAGAGTAATTTAGAAAAAAATCAATACTTGAGAAAAAAGAGGCTGCGTTAGGAATCTTTTCATCACAGATATCAAGTGTTACTTTAGTCAGGCCTAGCCCTACTACAAGGTCAATTAAACACGATAGCGCGTTAAATATAAACAGGCCATTATTTGATAGTCCGAGTCTGTTTCTAAAAATAGACAGAAAAACGTTAATAGCGAATATAAGCAGAAATAGACAAAAAAAGTAAACTAAAAATCTTTTTGCTTTCGTCCATCCTATTTTAAATAATTCTCCGGCAGAAAAAGCATTTCTATTCATAAACTGGTCTCCTTAGATAACATTTAAAATCTCCATTCTTTTTGGTCAATAGCTCCATGATACTTTTCCCATCTTCGAACTTTGTCGACTATTCGCTGCTGGCGCTTATTAACCTTTTGCAGAGAATTATCTTTTCTGATTTTATTTACGAACCACATATCGTGCACTGATGGCTTTGGCGGTTTTTTCATATTTTGAATTATACCATAGGAGAGTAAATTTATAAACCA
>JAGLQQ010000211.1 GCA_023136735.1 Candidatus Omnitrophota bacterium
CGCAAAATTCGCGAAAGAACCGAATCCTTATCACAAGGTTTAAGAAAGAACCCTATTATTTTTTTTAATCAACATCCGTAACCGTAACCGTCATACGATACGGGTTTCGTTACCCTAGCCGTTACCGGTTAACATGTATCTATAAACTCCCTATGCCACAATTCAAGCATAAGCAATGTACCTATTTTATAACCATTATCAACTTTACTGTTCATATGTTCATCTATCATTACCTGAACATAGTTTTTATTAAAGTACCCCCTTCTCATTGTAGTTGGGTCAAGAAGTATACCCTTAATATATTCCTTCAGCGGTCCCCGGAACCACTCTCCCACAGGAAGACCAAAACCTTGTTTTTTACGCCTAATGATTTCCCGAGGTAAGAGTTTTTTAAATGAACTTTTTAGGATATATTTATTATTAAAATTATGCAGTTTAAGATCATACGGAATAGTTGCGGCAAATTCCATAAACTTATGGTCAAGAAAAGGAGAACGCGCTTCCAGAGAATGGGCCATTGTCGCAATATCCGTTTTAACAAGCAAGTCATATGGAAGATAGCTTTCGATTTCCGCCTGACGGGTTAGATCGGAAAAATCCCGACCATTTTTATTCTGATAATAACCTTCAAAAACAGCCCTGTCATGCCCCTGATCTAGGTGCTGGAGAAAATCATTATTATAAAGTGAACCCCTTTCTTCATGATTAAATGAAGACATCCATCTAAGAAAGCGATCGCGCGGCTCATAATGCAGGCTTTTAAAGAACCTTTTCATCTGCCAGTTTAGTTTTCTTATATCATCACTGTCATATAGATTTTGCATGAATGAATTGATCGATCTGAGCAAGAACCTAGGGAGCAGACTGAAGATTTCAGCCATTTGGCAAGCTGTATAACGATAATAGCCGGCAAAAGATTCATCTCCGCCGTCTCCTGTTAAAACAACTTTTACCGATCTAGCCGCAAATTCAGCTAAGTAATATGTGGGGATACAAGAATAATCAGCAAATGGTTCTCCGTAATGTTTTATTATTTTCGGAAGAACTTCAAGCACATTCGGATTTACAATTAGTTCATGATGTTTTGTTTTAAAACAACGAGAAACAGTATCGGCAAAACCAAGTTCATTATATAATTGATTGGAAAAGCCTACCGAATAGGTTTGTAGAGTGTCATTCGTATGTCTGTGCATCAGAGAAACGATAGCGCTTGAATCGATTCCTCCGCTTAAAAAAACTCCCAAGGGCACATCGCTTACCATACGCTTAGATACAGCCTGATCAAGTTTATCTAATACCCCCTCTTTATATTCACTTACTTTCTTTCTCTCACCGATTCGATGGACAAGACTCCAGTATCTTTTCATACTTATTTGGCCATCTACAACTGTCATATAATAAGCCGGAGGCAATTTTTTAACATTCTTAAACATCGTCCATGGAGCAGGAACATATCGAAAACTCAGATACAGGTTCAAAGCTTCGAAATCCACTACTCTTTTTATAAATGGTGCACTCAACAGGGACTTTAATTCTGACGAAAAAGCAAAACAATCATTATTATGCCAATACACAATAGGTTTTTTTCCTAAGCGGTCCCGGGCGATAAAAAGTTTTCTGTTTTTCTGATCCCAAAGAGCAAAAGCGAACATTCCATCAAGATGATCCAGACATTCATGAGAGTACTCTTCATAAAGGTGTACTATAACCTCTGCGTCGCCTCTAGAATGAAAAACATGTCCTTTTTTCTCAAGCTCCGCTCTAAGCTGCCTAAAATTATATATTTCCCCATTAAATATTAGACCTAAACTTCGATCTTCATTATAAATGGGCTGATCTCCTGTTTCCAGATCAATGATCGACAAGCGTCTATGACCTAAGCCAATATTATTCTTAAAGAAAAATCCTTGCGCGTCCGGCCCTCGATGTGCCAGCTCATCAGTCATTTTTTTGAGAACCTCTTCGCCAACTGACTTATTATTAAAATTTAGTATTCCGCATATACCGCACATACATCCCTTTACTTTAATAACTTCTTATAAATAGATTCTATTTTATCTGTCATTACTTCAATATTAAACTTTTCCTTAACTGATTCTTTTGCTTGAGCAATTAATAAATTTCGTAAACTTTCATTTTCTATTAATGTGGTCACTTTTTGTGCTAAGGATTTTTCATCGGCAGGGGGTATCAGCATACCGGTTTTTTCATCTCCAATAACCTCTTTAATGCCATCTATATCACTAGCTACAGTTACAATACCAGCTGCCTGCGCCTCAAGCAAGACCATTCCAAGCCCTTCCCACAATGACGGTAAGACTAAAATATCCAAAGCATTCAAAATTTCAGGAATATCGTTTCTTACCCCTAAAAAAGTAACTTTATCCTTTAAACCCATAGATACAACCATCTCAGATATTCTATTTTTCAACGATCCTTCTCCTACTAAAACAAAATGCACATTTTTATGATTTTGCAATATTAGCGGAATAGCTTTAATCAAATATTTATACCCCTTTTGCTTATCAAAACGCGCGATAGTACCAACAACATAATCTTTATCATTGAGTTTTAAATCTATTTTCGCTTGTTCTTTGCTTTTTTTTGGTAAAAACTTCAAAATATCAATTCCGTTATAAACAACTTCTATATTCTTAGGATTTATGCTTTGATACTTTATTAAAAACTCACGAACAGAATTAGAAACAGCTATATTTTTGCTCAAATGGTTAGACACAAATGAATCTAATAACATTGGAATTGTTTTTCTTTTCCTAAAATCATCAGTATTATGCTTAGTGGAAACAATACAAGACACTCCAGCTATTTTTGTCCCAAAATAGCCAAAAATATCTGCATCAATAAGATGGGTATGAACTATATCAAATTTTTCATTAGTGATAAAGGCAGAAAGTCTAAGCAAACAAAAAATATCAAATCTAGAACGCATATTAAAATGAATGACTTTAATACCAGATTTTTTAAAATCTTCCGCTAATGTACCCTTACCTTTTAAATATCCAATGCATACATCAAACCCCCTGATAAACATATTTTCACTTAAACTCAATAGAAGATTTTCCGCTCCACCTGGTTCAAGCTCTGTTATTAAATGTAAAATTTTAACCTTCTTGGTTGCTGTCATTTAATATTTTCCTTATTTCTGTTAAGACGTCTTCAACACTAATTTTTCGCAAACACTTTCTATTGCGACAAGGATAAGACGCTCGATTGTGACAATTTTGCATATTTGCTCGAGGGCTACAAGACAGCTTTCTGCTAATCACTACACTATTCTCAGTCCGAGGCGCACTATACAAAGGATTTGTAGGGCCAAACAAAACAACCAATGGCCTACCTAATGCCTCTGCTATATAAGTTGGTCCTGAATCATGCCCTACATATACATCGCACCTATTTATAAGCGCCGCTAATTGTCCTAAAGAAAATCTGCCTGCTGCCATGATAGGTTTTTTGGACATTCTGCCGATAATTGCTTGAGCAACAGCAACATCATTTTCCCCTCCACAAATAACTATCTTCACATTATTATCTATAGTTATATTATCTGCCAATTCAGAAAAACTCTCTATTGGCCATGTTTTACCTTTCCATCCCGCTCCGGGATGGATACAAACCAAAGGATTTTCATTGCCAATTAAATTTTCATTCAGGAACTCTCTGGCAAAAATTTCATTATCTTTTTTTAATTCAATCGATAACCTGGAATTTTCGACCTTAACCCCTAATGTCTGCGCTACAGCATTATATCTTTCAACCAAATGCTGCCCCTTACGGATCTTCACATCTTTTTGAAAAAGAAAACCAAGTCCTTGTGAACTAAAACCATATCTATTTTTTATACCACTTAAGATTCCGATTAAAATTGAATCAAATACTCCGCTCAAATCTACAAGTAAATCAAAATTTTTAAGTTTTAATTTTCTAGAGAAAGCTAACCTTTTTCTCCAACTGGATCCTTTCTCCTTAGTTCTATCGGTACACACCTCATCGAAAACAATTATTTCATCAACAAAAGAACAGTCTTTTACAATCTGCGCTGTTCTGGATTTGATCCATATTGCAATATGTGTTTTGGGATACTTTTTTCTTATTGCCTTGATTGCAGGAGTCGCAAACATAAAATCTCCCAGATAGTGCAGACAAATAATCACAATAGAATGAATATGTTCAGGGGAGACTGCTTCAGCTTTTTTAAGAAAAAAAATTACTTTCAAGAGTTTTTTCATCAAACTTCCGACAAAATTTACAATATTTTTTAAAAGAGCCATAAAATCTATCCGCATATTTTTTACCTTAAAAAACCTCTATTTTTTAATCACAAGTTCAAATGAATATATCTCACAATGCGGCTTTGAATGAACGATCTCAAAATCACCTATTTTTTTTAATACACTTAATACATATTCCAAGCTAAATTCATTGATTTTATGATTTTGATTATACGTTTGACCTGTTTTTTTACAGTGCTTGCGATATTTCTTTTCATCAGGGCAATACAAGATCAAATATCCTCCCAGCTTTAGAACCCTTAGCCATTCATTTAAAACCACTTCTGTCTCTCTAAAATCTTCTAAAAGATGTGAAGAGTAAACATAGTCCAAAACTTCATTTTTAAACCAATATAAATCCCGGGCATCACCCTTTAGGTTTAACATTGCATTGCCGGCATTTCTGTACGGAGTAGGCAAATCTACTGTGATAGCATCCGGCACGATGGGGTCTCCCCCGTACCCCAAATCCAACCCATTACCTTTACAAAACTTTTTAAGCCTCCTTCGGCATAATGCAGTTTCAGAATTCGTCATATCCCCTCTTTTTCTAATTTTAAAGCTTAGCAACTTTTTAAAATATTTTTTAATTTTCATATAAGGCAAAAATTTCGCTTAAGAGGTTACGTGAATTAAATCGCCTATGTACTTCACGATAGGCATTGTTTATTAAAAAATCTAGTTTTTGTTTGTCTTCCAATAAGTTTAAAATTGCTTGCCCCAAAGCTTTAGGGGCCTGCGCAGGCACAATAATGCCACTATCATCGTTTTTAATTATTTCAGATACTGCACCAAAATTCGCTGCAATAACTGCTGTCTTACACCCCATAGCTTCAATTATTACCCGACCAAAGCTATCAACGACTGAGGGAAAAATAAAAATGTCTAGCATTTTTAAAACTTGAAGTATATCTTTACGGAATCCTACAAATTTAACCTTTTTATCAATGTTAAGATTTTTTACCTTTAAATGTAGCTGCTCTAAATATTTTTCATCTCTTCTAACAGACTTTAAATCAAAATGCGTAACATCTCCAACAATAATAAATTCAACATTATTGTATTTATCCAGCACAATTTTTGCAGCTTCGATAATATCCTCATAACACTTGCCTATTGTTATTCTTCCCGCTGCCCCGATTATTATTGTATCTTTAGGTATTGCTAATTCATTTTTTAAGGTTGGAGCCGTCTTTAGCCTATCTAGATGCAAGAAATCAATTCCATTATAAATAACTTTCGTTTTAAAGTAATATTTTTTCCAAGCATTTTGAGAAGCCTTTTTCCGTTGAAATTCTGAAACAAAAATAATTTTATCAGCCAAGGAAAACATAATATTACCTATCAGTCCAAGATTTGATATTAAGGTATGTATATGCCAAATAAATTTTACTTTTTTGATTTTAGCCGCAAAGCCAGCAAAAATTGCCGAATTGACATCATGAACATGTACAATATTGATTTTATACTTATTAAATACCCTGATCAATTTTAAAACTATAACTGCCAGCTTAAACAGATGTTCCATGAACAAAAAGGGATTTATTGTTCTTCTAAGATAACAAAACGGCATGACAATAACCTGAGTATTTAGAGATTGAGCTTGTTGTGATAAAAGTCCTTCTTTATATACTAACAATATCGGCTTGAAACACGTTCTATCTATATGCTTTATGATTTGAAGCAGATTTATTTCTGCCCCTCCCAGCTTTTCTGCATGATTTATTATATACAATACATTAATCATATATTTTGCATTCTATTTATTGAATTTTTCTATCCTACAAATAATTAAATTTTTAATTGTTATAATTCTCCTGTAATTTTTGTTGCCTGCAAATGACACAAAAAATACCAAAATAAATTTTATATTTATTGGGCTTTTTTTAATTGCTTGCAGTATATATTTTCTTCCCTGCAACATTTGCCCTTCCTGACACAATAAAGTTCCAATCCAATATAAGCGCTTAGATAGCAATTTACGATCCTTCTTTATGTCTTGATAGTACTTATCTAAGATCACCTTTTCTGCTGAAATAAGAGCATTTCTGTCAGAAGAAATACTGTTATTAGTAATATAATATTTGACTAAAGGCTCTGACAGGTGATAGAAGTAATAATATTTTGAAACTCTCATTAAAAGTTCTAAATCTACATACCTGAGAAGTTTTTCATCAAATATCCCTACCTTTTCAAAACATGCTCTATTAATTAGAGCAGAAACAATTCCTATATTCATTAAACGATGTCTTAATGCATCTTTATAAACTATTCTATCTTCCGGCATTATCCTTGGTGCAAATTTTTGTTCTTTTTTACCATCTTTGTCTATTTTCCACATATTTGAATACACAACTCCCAGTTTTGGCGTTGCTTGCTCAAAAATCTTTATCTGCTTTTCCAATTTCTCCGGTAACCATTCATCATCACTATCCTGAAAAGCTATAAAACTACCTCGCGCTCTTATTATTCCTTCATTGCGTGCTTTCGCTACCCCTCCACGTTCTGCTCGGCGCAGATAAATAATTCTTTCGTCATTAAAACTAGAAATCACTTCTCCTGAATTATCATTTGACCCATCATCAATAACAATGATTTCGAAATCTTGATAACTTTGCTGCAATACGCTTTTGATTGATCGACCAATTAATTCTGCCCGATTATAGGTAGGGATAATTATACTTACCTGTGGTGGAGTACTTTTTTCATGCATATAGCCGGTGCTCCCTGAAAACTTATTTTTTAGGTTCAAGCTCCTCTGCCTCCTCAACAAGCATAACAGGAATACCATCTTTGATGGGATATTTTCTGTGACACTTCGGACAAATCAGCCTTTCTGATTCAAGTTTTACTGCTTCCTTGCAAACAGGACAAGCCAGGATTTCAAGCAATTCTTTACTAATCATACAACTACCTCCTTTGTGTCGATCTTACCATAGAACATATATATAAATCCACCGACTAAGCTAACGGGAATCATAAGTCCTAAATAAAGTATAGATAAAGCCATAGCATATTCAGGGGTCAGTAAATCCTTAAAAAAATAGACAAATGCCCCTTCCCTGACTCCCAAACCGTTAATAGAAGGAAAAACACTTACTATTTGAATAACTGGGATCAATACATAAAAAGTAGATATAGGAAGATTCAAGGATAAGCTGCGTGACAATACATACACACAAAAAATAATCATGATCTGCCCAGATAAGGCAAGTGAAAAAGCAGTTAGAACTTTTGATGATTTACTAAAGCGGAAAATCGTATCGCTCATTTTAATTATCAAGTGTTCGAATTTTGTAAGTTTAAGTCTTTTTAATAATCCGACGATTTTAAAAGTCATCCCCTTAAAAAAAAGCAGAATAAAAAACCCGATTATTATTAGAAAAAAAGACAGGATTATAAGCTTAACGGTATTATTTTTTATAAGTTCCGATTTAAATAATAAGGCCGTTGCCCCAAGCATGGTTAAGGCTGTGAGTCCCAACATTCTATCCATAACTATCGCTGAAAACGGTTCTACCAGATTCTTCGCTCTCTTTTTCGCATAATACAGCTTAACCATATCTCCGCCAATAGTCGACGGCATAAAATTATTAAAAAACATTCCTAAAAAAGAAAGCTTAACAGCCTCAATCCCGGAGAAATAAATCTTTTGAACCTCAAACAGCAATTTCAAGCGATAAGCATGAATAACTAATATGCAGCTGCTAACAGTCAATGCCAGTAAAAACAATCTTATATTAACCGAGCGTATTGTATTAAGCAACTCATCAAATCTGCCCCGCATAAAAAAGCCCAGAACAAGGAGAAGCACAATACTCACAAGAATACGCAAATATAACAATGCTTTATTTTTTGCTTTCACTTTCAGTCACTACCTCCTCATATTCAATAAACGCGTCTATCTGACAAAGCAGACCATTTCTTAAAAAGATCTATATTTTTTTGCTTTAATACCCCGCCAACAAGCTTAATCTCACTTTTTCCCGCTTGTTTTAATTGCTTGTTGGAAATATTCAGCTCATTAAATCCGTGATTTTCTGCATCCGCAATACTTGCGCCGTAAACAATCCTTGATATTTTTGCCCAATGGCAAGCACTGAAGCACATCGGACACGGCTCACATGTAGAATAAATGACCGAACCACTTAGATCAATTGTTTTCAATTTAATACAACCCTGACGAATTGCTGTTATCTCTGCATGCGCAGTAATATCAGATGCAGACCATACTATATTATGTTCACAACTGATCACTTTGCCATTCTTTACAATACAAGCTCCAAAAGGCGTTTGCCCTCTTGCAATGCCAACTTCGGCTTTCTTAATCGCAAGAAGCATAAATTTTTGATGAACTGTTTTTGTCATATTTTATCACTTATCCTTATGGATTAAAAAGGGGAAGAGAAATAATGTGAATAATTTAACATAACTGTTTATTTTATATAGATAAACTTCAAAAAGCAAAGTTGCATTTCATAAAAAGGCAAAATTGACTGTTAAATGAGCATTAGGAGCGCAGGA
>JAGLQQ010000212.1 GCA_023136735.1 Candidatus Omnitrophota bacterium
GTATTTTCTATCTAGGAGTTGGGGTGGAGTTGGGGTAAAAGTATTTACTTGCTTATATAGTTAAGCTATTTTATAATAAAGACCATGAAAAATATACTTAGAGCATTCATAGCAGTAGAGATAAGCTCTGAAATTCGTAAAGAGCTAATACGAATTCAATCGGAATTAAAAAAATGCCTTAAAGGCGATATATCATGGGTAGAGCCGGAAAACATACATTTAACACTTAGATTTTTAGGCCAGATTACTGATGCGCAGTTGGAAGAAATCAAGAAAATCGTAGAATCAATTGCCAAGAAAATCAAAAAATTCAATATGGACTTAGGTGTCATCGGAGCTTTCCCGGATATTGCAAATCCTCGAATAATCTGGATAGGCATTAATTTCGGATTTAATCAATTAAATGAAATTAACGCTGAGCTTGAAGATAAGCTGGAAACTATTAATTTTGCGGTGGGAGAAAAGTATTTTCATCCTCATCTTACCATTGCCCGCGTTAAATCTCTTGATAAAAAAAACACTCTGGATGAAATAGTCCAAAAAATACACCCCCAGCAATTACCGGCGACCATTGATAAGCTTGTTATCATCCAAAGTGAACTTACCCCGCAAGGAGCAAAATATACAGATTTATTTGAGACAAACTTACCTAAATAACTCAATTGATCTTGCGATTAAAGATATGTACTACAGAAAAATCAAGTCAGAATTATGCGGATATAATCGATTAAATATATTAGGGCAAGAGCATAAAAAGCAGCTAAAATATCATCCCACATTACACCAAGACTCCCCTTAAGATCCTGTATTTTATTTATGGGAAAAGGTTTTAAAATATCAAATACTCGAAACAGGGAAAAAACCAACAAAGTGTAGAAAAATGTATGTGTATGGGGGATAAAACAGCAGCATATAAGCATTCCGCTTACTTCATCAATCACTATTTTGCTTGAATCCTTGACCTTGAATATTTTTTCCGCCCGTCCACAGGTCATAAAGCCCAGAACAACTATCAGCCCTGTTACTGCTCCTAAGTAAAAAGAGTTGCCTCTAAGGAAAAAAAAGAGAAGTACTCCAGCAATGCTGGCATAAGTACCTGAGGCAATTGGCAAATAGCCTATATAAAAAAAACTTGAGATCAATCTAATCATCTTTTAACGCCCCGAAAATATCCAGGTTTTTTATAAAATAAGACATCCCTGATATAAGAGTTAATGCAATAGTAATAATCATTGATATATACACACTGTTTTGAAGAAAAATTTTATGATCAGAGCTCCAGGACGAAAAACCAGCAGATGATGATTCATTTATTATAATAACACCCAGTATAAAGAAAATCGATACCATCTGTGAAACTGTTTTATGTTTTCCCGCCATTGAAGCTGCCAGCACCCTCCCTTTTTTTAACCCAATAATCCTTATTCCGGTTACTATAAGCTCTCTTAATATAATTACAACTACCATCCAGGCAGGTATTAAACGCATCTGGACAAAAGATAAGAAAGCAGCTAAAACAAGAACTTTATCGGCAATAGGATCAAGTAGTTTTCCTAAATCTGTAATAAGATTATATTTGCGAGCAACATAGCCATCGTAAAAATCTGTAACACATGCAATAGTAAAGGCAACCAATGCTAAAATCTTCCCCACCAACCCAGGAGAAAAAAGCAAAAACATAAAAACAAAAGCTAAAACAATACGCAGGATAGTTAGCCTGTTAGGTAAATTCACACCTTATCTCCTGTTAAGTCGTAAAGCACATTATCCGTGATCCTTACTGTTTCCAATCTCCCAACCTTTAAATCTTCACCTTTGACATAAACCAAACCATCGACATCAGGGGCATCATATTGAGTCCGGCCGCTTGCTAAGCTTTTATTTAAAACCTTATCAATAAGCACTTCCATTGTCTGCCCTACAAACTCTGAATTCTTAAGCTCTACTATTTTCTGCTGCATAAGCATGATCTTCTCACGTCTTTTATTCTTTATACGCTCTTGAATCTGACCTTTGAGTGATGCTGCTGTTGTACCTTCCTCGGCAGAATAGGTAAAGACCCCCAAGCGCTCAAATTTCACATCAGCAGCATACCTGTAAAGCTCCTTAAACTCTAAGTTGGTTTCTTGAGGAAAACCAACCATCAAAGTAGTCCGTATTGCTGCATCAGGAATAATCTTTCTTATATCATCGATCAACTTTTTAATCTTTGAAGCCTTTACTTTTCTTTTCATCAGCTTCAACATTCGCTCATTTATATGCTGAATAGGCAAATCAATATATTTGCATATTTTAGGTTCCTCGCGTATAAGCCCAAGTAGCGAAACGTTTAAATGCCTAGGATGAGAATATAATAACCTGATCCACTTCAGCTTTTTTATTTTTACCAGTTTCTTCAAGAGACTATCAAGGGCAAACTTTTTATAAATATCATTCCCATAAAAAGTAGTATCCTGACTTATAAGGTTAACCTCTTTCACTCCCCTATCAGCCATATCCTTTACTTCTTTTACTATTGATTCCATTCGCCTTGATCGATAAGTCCCTCTTATCTGAGGAATAACACAATAGCTACAGCGGTTATCACAACCATCTGCAATTTTCACATAAGCATAATGTTTAGGCGTCAGGTAAAGACGCGGTGTATTATGCTTATACAAGAAATGATTTTGGCTAATATTTACAACTTTGCGAGAATGGAACAATTTAGCTATAGTCACCGCTATTTTATCGATATTGCCAGAGCCTAAGAATCCGTCAACCTCATCCATGAGAATTGCCAGTTCCTTGCCATAACGCTGCGGCAGGCATCCTGATACAATGATTTTTTTTAGTTTCCCACTCTTTTTTAATTCAATCATGTTAAAAACAGTATCGATCGCCTCTTCTTTAGCATCTTTAATGAAAGCACAGGTATTGACAATCGCCACATCACAACCAGCAGGGTTTTGCTTTATTGTAAACCCTGCCCTATGCAAAAAACCAAGCATTATTTCTGCATCAACAAGATTCTTTGAACAGCCAAGATTAATTAACGCTACTTTCATGTCACTTTCCGTATATTTAAATTAATAAATTGATGAACATACAAATTGTATTATTGTAACTTGGTGTTGACAGTATTTGGATGAAAATAACTATTTTTGCGAATTCAAAGATTGCTGATACATGCCTGCCCCGCCGCATTATAGGCGTGGGGATCTTTGAATTCGCAGTCCCGCCTAAGACGAGACGAAAATGAGTAAAAATAGTTTTTTCAGCCGCCAGCTGACAACATCTTGCATTGTAAACATATCTCCCAAACAATACATACAAATTACAAGTTTTAACTTGTCATTGAAAAGAGGAAATCTTAAAGATTATATGTTTAGGCTGGAGTTCAAAAATTTAGTTATTATTGTTTACTGCTATTCTTCTTCCTGCTGCGCAAAAATAGCATCATCCCAACTATCAATAAGAATCTCTCTTGCTTTAGAACCTCGAAACGGACCGACAATACCATCATTTTCCATCATATCGATCAAACGTGCAGCACGCGCATATCCAAGCCGTAATCTTCTTTGCAGCATTGAAACAGATGCCTGCTTCGTATTAATAACAAGATTAGCAGCTTCTTCATACATATCGTCTTTTTTATCTCTGCTTTTACCGCCGAATATTTTTGCCTGCTCTTTTAATATATCCTCTGTATAAACAGCCGTTCTTTGGGCTTTAGCAAATTTAACTACTGCCTCAATTTCTTTATCTTCCACTAGTCCTGATTGAGCCCTTATCAGCTTAAAATTCCCTGGTTTAAGAAACAGCATATCGCCGCGTCCCAAAAGCTTATCCGCACCATTCATATCTAAAACTGTACGAGAATCTATCTTACTTGCTACACGAAATGAAATACGCGCAGGAAAGTTTGCCTTGATAATACCGGTTATGACATCCACAGACGGCCTCTGAGTAGCCAAGATCATATGAATACCTATAGCACGTGATAGCTGAGCCAAGCGGGTAATTGCCCCTTCAACCTCTTTAGGAGCCATTAACATCATGTCTGCGAGCTCATCTATTATGATCACAATATAAGGCATCTTTTCAAGAGGTATCTTTTTATCCCCATCGGTGATTTCTTTAAGACCCTCCTGTATTTTTGTGTTATAGCCTGCAATATTACGCACCCCTACCTTTGCTAATAATTTATATCTATTTTCCATTTCCATTACTGCCCAATCAAGGGCCCCTGCAGCTCTCTTCACATCATTAACAACAGGACAGATAAGATGCGGCAGGCCGTTATACATGGCCATTTCCACCATCTTCGGGTCAATAAGAATCAACTTTACTTCCTCAGGAGAAGCCTGGAACAGAATACTCATAATAAGAGTGTTCACACAAACTGTTTTTCCCGCACCGGTAGTTCCGGCAATCAGCATATGCGGCATTGCAGCAAGGTCAGTAACAAGAGGAGAACCGTTTATATTCTTACCCAATGCAAGCGTTAGCTTTGACTTAGAATCCTGGAACTCATTTGCTTCTAAAAGTTCTTTTAGATAAACCATGACTGCTGTTAGATTTGGTACATCAATACCCACCGTTCCTTTGCCTGGAAGAGGCGCAACAATGTGCACACTCGGTGCTTTCAGATTTAACGCAATATCATCACCAAGATTCATTATTTGATTTATTTTCACGCCAGGAGCCGGCTGCAATTCATACCGAGTTATCACCGGGCCCTGTTCAACTTCAACAACTTTAACCTCTATATTAAAATCCCTGAGTGTTTCTTCAAGTATCCTAGAATTACCTTCAAGGTCATCCTTCATCATTTTTTCTTCCATTGGTGCAGGGGTGCTAAGCAAATCAAGAGGCGGTAATTTATAATCTCCGACAAATTTCGGAACTTGCGCTCGGACGGTTTTTTTCTCTTTATTAAAAAATTTTGGCTTCTTTATTACAATCCGTGATTTACGCACTGGCTGGACCTCTTCTTCTTCAAACTCATCGACCTCTTTTGCTTTTTTATTTTTGGTACTAAGCTTCCTAATCCTTGGCTTATCCAAAGTTTTCTGTGCGGTTTGCATCTCAGTAAAGCGTTCTTTAAGTGAGGAAATATTAAGAGCACCAGCCACAGTTCGAGATAAACGCAGCAAAACAGGTAAAACAAGAAATTCTGTAGCTAAAAGAATTGAAAGCACGAATATTGTGCCTAAAATTACCATTGTCCCTACTTCACCGAAATATCTGCAAAGCAGTAACGATGTATAAAACCCAACTACTCCTCCTGTAGCGACTCTGCTTACATTATAAGGAGCAGTCACGGTACTCATCATTGATGAAAACGACCATATAGAAAACAGGAAGCCAAAAAATTTAGAATGAAACTTATGATTTATCCGCCCCATAATTTTTCCAACTGCCCATAAACTGAACAGTAATGGAATAAGATATGCACTCCATCCAACAGAAATTAGCAACGCCCACACCATATATGCGCCAACGTACCCGCTAAAATTTTTTATATTTACATTTGGATTTGAAGTGTTAAAAGAAATATCGGCCGGATTATAAGAAAGAAAACTGATAAGCAGAAAAGCACAGATTCCAATAAGGATAATAAACCATATTATCCTTATTTGTTTTTCACTCATAGATCATACTCCCGTATGTCCGAAGCCACCCGCATTGCGCACAGTTTCATCCAGCTCGCTAACAACTTTAAATTCTGCCTGGGTAACTTTCTTTATAACCATTTGAGCAATACGTGCCCCCCGTTTTATCTCATAGGCACTGGATCCAAAATTAATCATAATAATATTGATCAATCCGCGGTAATCAGCATCAATAGTTCCTGGACTGTTGACGATACTAATACCGTGCTTTATAGCCAAACCGCTACGCGGTCTTATCTGAGCCTCATATCCTTGAGGCAAGCTAATATAGATTCCGGCCGAGATAAGTTTTATCTGGCCGGGTTCTAGAGTTATTTGATCATCAACATCAGCATATAAATCCATGCCTGCTGATCCACTGCTCATATAACTGGGAAGCGGTAGATCCTCACAGTTATCTTTTTTCTTAACATTTATTGCAACTTTATCAATCACTTCCATCGCTTTTCTTTTCCTCAGGATTCGCTTTTTTCATGCTTAGATTGACTCTCTTCATATTGTCTATCTCAATAACTTTTACACTTACCTGATCTCCGACTTTTACCACATCTTCGACATTCTTAACAAATGTATTAGACAACTCTGAAACATGAATAAGCCCTTCTTTGTTAGGTAATATTTCACAGAAAGCACCAAAGTTCATAAGTCTGGTAATCTTACCTTTATAAATTTTGCCTACTTCCGCTTCAGCAATCAAACCTTGGATTATATCGATTGCCTTTTGGGAAGCAGCAGAATCAGATGATGCAACAGCTACTGTTCCATCATCTTCAATATCTATTTTAACCCCTGTATCAGCAACTATCTGCTTAATTATCTTTCCTCCGGGGCCTATAATATCTTTTATTTTTTCCTGTGGTACAGTTATAATAGTAATTCTTGGAGCAAATTCAGAAAGTTCAGCTCGCGGCTTATCAATAACTGCTGTCATTTTATCAAGGATAAAAAGTCTGGCCTCTTTAGCCTGAGCCAGGGCCTTTTCAAGAATTTCTATATTTATTCCCTCTATCTTTGAGTCAAGCTGGATAGCTGTAACCCCGGTTTTGGATCCGGTGACTTTAAAGTCCATGTCACCTAAGTGATCTTCTAATCCCAGGATATCCGTCAGTACTGCTACGCTATCACCTTCTTTTATAAGTCCCATTGCAATTCCAGAAACCGGCGCTTCAATAGGAACACCCGCATCCATCAAAGATAATGTTCCTGCGCAAACCGATGCCATACTCGAAGATCCGTTCGATTCTAAAATTTCAGACACAAGTCTTATAGTATAAGGGAATTTTTCTTTTGATGGCATAACCGGCAATAATGCCCGCTCTGCCAGTGCACCGTGACCAATTTCTCTACGGCCAGGACCACGAATCGGCCGCGCCTCTCCCACACTAAATGAAGGAAAGTTATAGTGCAACATAAAAGTTTTTTTTGATTCTCCGACTAAAGCATCAATCCTCTGCTCATCTGCACTTGTTCCCAGAGTTACTACACCCAAACTTTGAGTCTGTCCACGTGTAAACACTGCCGAACCATGTGTGCAAGGCAAAACAGCTACTTCAGAACAAATATCACGTATATCCGTATAGCTTCTGCCGTCAACACGCACCTTATTTTCAAGAATAATCTTACGCACATGCTCTTTTTCAACTTTTTCCAGCATAGATTTTACTTCCGATTCCGTATAAGGAGAATCCTCTGTTATCAGATTTTCAATAAGCTCTTTTGATATAACAGCCAACCGCTCTTGTCTTTGCTCTTTGCCGCTGATTTTATAAACATCAGAGAGTTTTCCCAAGGAAAAATCCTTAACACTATCATACAATTCTTCAGGCACCTGCTTTAGAGCAACAACAGCTTTTTGTTTGCCGCATTTTGCAACAAACTCTTCCTGTATAGTAATAAGAGATAATAATTTATCATAGCCAAACTTCATTGCCTCAAGCATTAATTCTTCAGATACTTGGTTGGCACCGCTTTCAATCATATTAATCCCGTTTTTCGTCCCGGCAAGGACTATTTCCAGTGAACTTTCTTTAATCTGTTCGAATGTAGGATTAATAACAAATTCATCGTTAATTCTACCAATTTTTACCGCCCCCATAGGCCCTGCAAACGGAATGTCCGATATTGCTAGAGCACATGAAGCCCCTATCAAAGCTAGTATATCCGAATCATTTTCTGTGTCACAGGACAAAACCATAGCAAAAACCTGAATTTCATTGCGAAGTCCCTTTGGAAAAAGCGGCCTTATAGGTCTATCAATAAGCCTAGATGTCAATATTTCCTTTTCTGATGGTCTGCCTTCACGTTTAAAAAATCCTCCGGGTATCTTGCCTGCAGCGTAGGTCTTTTCTTTATATTCTACTGTCAAAGGCAAAAAATCTAAATGTTCCTTTGGTTCTTTTGACATTACGGTAGTAACCAAGACAACTGTTCCTCCGCACTGTACAGTAACCGCAGAATTTGCCTGTTTTGCTAATTTCCCGGTTTCAATTTTAATCGTATCTTTTCCCAATTGAATTTCAGTTCTTTCTATCATTCTCTCTTCTCATCTTTCTTTTCTATATTTTATCTATCTTCTCTTATGTATCGTCTTTTTCCAATTACTTCTTCTATTTTCTTAAGTTAAGTTTTTCTAATACATCTTTATACTTCTTGAACTCTTCTCTTTTTAAGTAATTTAATAACCGCCTCCTCTTGGAAACAAGCTGGAGCAATCCTACTCTGGAAGAAAAGTCCTTTTTGTGGATTTTTAAATGCTCGGTAAGCCCGTTGATCCTTGTTGTAAGCAACGCAATCTGAACACTTGCTGATCCAGTGTCCTTGTCGTGTAGCTTTAAATCACTAATAACTTTTTCATTCTCTGTCACAGACATCTCTTTTTCACCTCCTTTCAATTGTTCATATTTTATCACAAACATTATTAAATGTACACCTCTAAATTAACAACTTTTCCCGAATGTAACTGGTTAATTATCAGGCAGATTTCTCGCCATCTTCAGCCGCTTATACCAAACCAAATAGTCGATAATTAACCTGCCCTGCAAATGGTCAATCTCATTCCCAACTCCTAGATAGAAAACACTTTTCCTTGGCACATTAAACAGATAGGGGAAATTGTATTTGCGGATTTACCAGCTCCATAACACCATTTCATATGTCTAATGCGATCATTTGTTTTAAAATTCCTATCTGCACAGCCGCAAGCCCAATACCTTTATTTTTACGCATAATCGCAATCATGCTTGCAAAAAGCTTCCTTTCCCTATCGGTAACCCTAGTCACAGGCTGACATTTTTCTCTTAAAACCGGACGTTTGTTTTTGTGAATCACTGTATCTTTCATCGAGCCTTTCAATGTTTCCTTAATCATATTTTCCCAATAATTTGTGCGCAGAATAGGCCGCTTTAGCTCCTTCGCCGCAAGCACTGATAACTTGACGTAGTGAGTTTTTACGGCAGTCTCCGGCGACAAATATTCCCTCTGCAGTTGCAGTTAGGTTTTCATCGCTAAGAATATATCCTGAATTGTCCATATTAACCAGGCCCTTTAGAAATTCTGACTGCGGTCCCATACCAACAAACAGAAAGACACCGTTCGCACTCAACTGTTTAATATTTCCTGTTAAATCTTTTATATTTACTCCCTGGACAGTCCCTGTTCCGTATATCTTCGTACATACAGCTCCCATCACCAAATCTATTTTTACGTTAGTCTTAGCCTTTTCAACAAATATTGCATCTCCTCTGAATGTCTTGCGGCGATGGACTATTGTCACTTTACTAGCAAACTTACTTAAATATAGCGCTTCCTCAAGTGCTGTATTTCCTCCTCCAATTACAACTATTTCCTTGTTCCTAAAAAAAGGCGCGTCGCACATAGCACAATAAGAAACCCCTTTACCCAAAAATTCCTCTTCCCCGGGAATCCCTAATTTTTTAGGGATAGTCCCCACACTTATTATTACTGTTTTTGAAAGAAGCTTTTCTTTTGCACCCTTAATCTCCCACAAGCCTTCATTATTTTTGCTTATACTTTCAACAGCCGACTGCATAAATTGAAAATCATACTGTTTTAACTGTTCGGTGATTTGCTCTGTTAGTTTTAATCCTGAAATACCCTCTGGAAATCCGGGGTAATTTTCCAGAATATCAATATAATTGAGATATCCGCCTATCTGCATCTTATCCACAATAAGTACCTTTAAACGAAACCTTAAAGCATAAAGACATGCAGCCAAGCCAGCAGGCCCTGCTCCGATAATAATCACATCATACATAAACAAATCACCTCTTTCTTTTGTAAATTATTCATCTAACTTTCAATATCGGCATTACTGTTTTTTGGCTTTCTTTTAAGTAGGCTGAACATGTTCAGCTTTAAAAAAAGCTTTTCCTTAAAACCTAAGGTTTCGCCCATTTCATGCTTCATGTCATCATATGCCACAATGCATTTATTCATGTCTGCCTCAGTTATTTTATTATTACTGTATCTCGCTTTAATAAACGCCTCAGTAAGCAATCCTAACTCTTTTTTGATAAAATAGTGTTCTGAAACTGCAAACGCTTAAACTCAGCATTAATAGATTTTGCGATTGAACGCGCAAGCATTGTCTTGCCCAGCCCTGGAACATCTTCAATAAGAACGTGCCCCTTGCTTATCAAAGCAGCCAAGCACAGTTTCACTGTCTCCTCTTTACCAACTATAACCTTTTCAATATTAGCCAGCAGCTTTTCAATAATTTCTTTAGGTTCCATAATTACCCCTTTTTCTTAAACATGTTATTTTAGAATCTTTTTTATACAGCTAACAATAGTATCAACTTGCTTTGGCGTAATTTCCGGATGCATAGGCAAACATAAAATATGTTTACAAACATCAATAGATACCGGAAAATCCCCCAATTTATATTTTAAATCTTTATAAGCAGGCTGTAAATGTAATGCCTTATTGTAAACTATGCCAGTTGGAATATTATATTTACGTAATTCCTTGTGTACAAAATCTCTGCGCTCAAGGAGTATTGAATAAAGATGATAAACATGTTTATGATCAACTTCCTTATATGGAACGCTTACCCCCTGAACATCTTTTAACTGCTTTGAATAAAGTCCCCCTACGCGGATTCTCGCAGTATTCCATTTGCTAAGAAATTTTAGTTTCTGACGTAAAATTGCTGCCTGTAAAGAATCAAGCCGGGCATTATATCCGCGAATATAATGCATATATCTATTAGAGCCTTTACGCCCCTGATCTCTGAGCATCAACAGCCGCTTATATACACCCTTTTCTTTACAAGTGATAAGCCCTCCGTCTCCACAGCCGCTTAAATTCTTGGTCGGATAAAAACTAAAACATCCAATATCCCCGAATGTTCCAACAAACTGCCATTTATTACCCCTTACCCGAATTTGAGCGCCATGCGATTGCGCGGCGTCCTCAACAACCTTTAATTTATACTTTTTAGCTATTTGCATAATCTGGGGCATCGGAGCCGGATTACCATACAAATGCACAGCAATAATAGCTTTCGTTTTCTTTGTAATCTTTTTTTCAAGATCAACAATATCTATATTAAATGTTCTTTTATCTATATCAACAAACACTGGCTTTGCTCCGGTATAAGATATGCTTAGAGCTGTGGCAATATATGTATAAACAGGACAAATCACCTCATCTGATGACTTAATTCCTAGGCTTAGAAGCCCCAAAAACAATGCATCAGTACCCGAATTGACCCCTACAGCAAACTTTGCTCCGCAATAACTGGCAAAATCATTTTCAAATAATTCTACCTCCTCACCTAAAATAAAATCTCCTTTATCATATACTTTAGTAAAAGCCCTAATTGCCGTTTTTCTCATTGATTTATTCTGCGTTTTTATATCAATAAATGCAATACTCATTTCCGATCACCCCTTTTTTTCTTTCGTCTTCATTATTTTTCGAATCACATCCAGTACCATGCCCTCACTTATTTCATCAAGACAAGCTATATTGCTGCAATCCGGTTTTTTGAAATTCTTGTAACACGGTCTACATTCTATATTCGCCTTTATAATTTCATGTCGAGCGCTTTGGCCAACTGGCCCGTAAACATTCTCATCAACCGGACCAAAGATTGAAATAGTGTCAACTTCCTTTGCGCAAGCAATATGCATAGGACCGCTATCATTTGAAATAAACAAACTGCATTTGCCAATCATTGCCGCCAGCTGTCCCAAGCTAGTCTTACCGATAGCATTTACAACGTTTTCACTTTTTAGTACATCCTTAAATATCGCGCAATCATCTACATTCTTATTCGTACCAAATATTACTATTTTGCAAGCATAGTCACGGAGTAGGCCTCTCATAATTCCAGCAAATCGCTCATCCGGCCATTGCTTACTTCTGGCATCTTTCCCCCAACTGGCTCCTCCAAAAGGAGCAATGCCGATCAGAATATCAAACTTACGCACATTATTCTTTGCCAGGAAATTATCAACATACTGACGATCTTTTAAGGCAGTATAAAATTTTAGTTTTTTACTCATCTCTCTAACTTTAAGCAATTTCAAAAGATCAAAGTAATATTCAATTACATGCTTTCCCCCAAAGCCATTAACACGAAGCTTATTAGTAAGGAAAATTCCCCGCCTCTTATAGTCAAAGCCAAAACGTTGCTTTACACCAAGCAGCCAAAGCAAAAAACTGTATTGGCTGACCATAGAAAGATCAATCGCCAAATCAAATCTTTCACTCTGTATTTTATTTATTCCCTTAAGAAGCATTTTTATATATGCCCAATAAGACTTCTTTTTTATCTGCTTTAAATCTCCTCTGGTATAAATAAATAGTTTATCTACAAGAGGATGGTTTTCCAAGATCGCAACAGTTTGCTTTTGGCATAAATAACCAATAAAGCTATCTGGGAATTTTTTCTTGAGAGCACTTATGACTGGAGTAGTAAATAAAACGTCACCAACTCCAAAAGGATTAATAATTAGAATTTTTTTCATAGGTAAATTCTTAAATGATTCTCATTTAAAATGCGGTTTTGAAATACTATATATCTATAATTTCTCTACAATGGTCTTCATATCCACATACTTATTCACTAAATCAATTACAAGATTTGTTTTTGTTTTATCCTGCGGCCTTATTTTTATAGTCAGGTCATGAACACAAGATGAAACAGTGTAAGTATCTTCTTTAACTAAAAGCACTGGAATATCAGTAAATTTTATTATGTTAAGCACTGAAGGATGCGGGCTTATTCCTCCAGTCAATATTAACCCAGCAACAGACGGACCGTTATCACCGTAAATAAGCTGCATGCTTATTGCCGTAAGAATTATATCCTCCCTGTCTCCGGGTGTTATAACCAAACTTTTATCTTCGATGTGATTCAATGCGTCATGCGGCTCCATTGCGCCAATAACGATTTTCTCCACAGAATTGTCCAGAAAAGTAGAGCCGTAGAGGACATCGGCATTTAGCTCCTGCTGTATCTGAGAAATTGTAGGTTTGCTCAAAATAGGTTCATAAGGGATAACCCCCAAAACATCAAGCCCATGTCTAGATAATCCTTTACGCACTAATTTCTCTATCTTGTTATATTTTCCAGGTAAAACTTTATTTATTATTACTCCCATAATCTCTACCCCTTCCTTATCGAAAAGAGCCTTATTAAGCAGGATTTCGTCAATCGGCTGACCTATGCCTCCCGAAGATACCAGAATAACCTTTGCCTTTAACTGCTTGGCAACATATGCATTAGACAGGTCAAAGACAGCCCCCACTCCAGCATGCCCTGTGCCTTCAATAATCACCAGATCATTATTCTGCTGAATATGCCGGTATGCATCTTTTATTTTCTTCACCAAATCATTCTTTCTTGGATTCTTAATATAATTTTCCGTAAAACCCCGTTCAACAGCAATCGGACTCATATCACTTAAGGTGCTTTTCATATGGCAAACATGTTCAATCAGTACAGAATCTTCATCTACTTTATATCCCTCTTCGATAAGATACCGCTGCCCAACCGGTTTAATGAAACCTATACGTTTAAAATACTTTTCCAGGCAATATATTAACCCAAGGCTTACAGTAGTTTTCCCGTTATTTTGTCTTGTCGCGGCGATAAAAACTCTTTTACTCATAATATCCCTCTTTTATCAATCATGCCTGCAAAGAAAATGAGGATTCTATCGATTTAATCAAATCAGTAAGAATTAGATTTGTCGGTGCCGGAACATTAAGACTTTTTGCTTGTCTGACAATTGCTCCGTTAATATAATCAATTTCTGTCTTTCTTTTTTTTAGCACATCCTGTAACATGGAAGAAAGATTTGAGGCGGTTGCTCTGCAGACAGACTCAACTTTCGCGATAGGATCATCATAACTGAGTTTAATTCTTTTCTTCTTACACAATCGCACTGCTTCCGTTACAGCCAGTGACACTACTTCTCTTGTCCCTTGGCTTTCGATTAAAGCCCCATTCTGCAGGCGCGTAAGAGCACTAATCGCATTAATACCAACATTAATGATCAGCTTACTCCAAATAATACTATTAACATCTTTAGTCAATCGGGTAGGAAACCCAGAAAGATTAAATAATTCCCGAATAGGACGCATTGATACTGTAAGCTTTCCGCTTATATTACCAATCACCGTCTCCCCAATTCCTGCATGGCGGATATATCCTTCGCCTAAGAATGTCGCCGCTTGCGCGGTAATTCCTCCCAGCACCCGCTCCGTGCCAACAATCTCGCTCATCATTTCCAGATTACCCAAACCATTTTGCAACGTAAGGACTCTACTGTCCTTAGTAAGAATGGGCTCTATAGTTTTAAGTACCTTTTCTGTATCATAGGATTTAACGCAAATTATAATAAGATCAGGGGAGTTTATATCAGAGGCGCGGGCAGTAGCATTAATTTTTACTGAAAAACTTCCTTTTTCAGTTTCAATCTTTATTCCGTTTTCATTTAGTCTCTTTGCTCTTCTCGGGCTATTACCCAGAATCAAAATATCATTCTGCTTTTTCTTAGCAAAATACCCGGCAAATAAACATCCCATTGCTCCAGGGCCAATAATAACAATTTTCATCATGTTCTCCTTAGAAAAGTTATTTTCTTTCAGCAAAACGGATGACAGAATGAATAGTGCAGGACTGCTTTTGTTTTATCATTCTATTTTATCTTAAAACAATGTTCTGGGGCAGGGAACTTCTCCATGATGACTTCCTCCCTGAAATTTTCTATTGCTGAATCGATCTGACTTGAAAGATCAGTATATTTTTTAACAAATTTAGGGGTAAATCCAACGCCTAGCCCAAGCAAATCATGCGTAACCAAAACCTGTCCGTCACAGCCCTTGCCTGCTCCAATACCTATAGTTGGTATTTTTAATTTAATAGTAATATCACTTGCTAGAGTTTCAGGGATACATTCGAATACAATACTAAAACAACCAGCCTTTTCCAAGGCTAAAGCCTGGCGCATAATAATCTCCGCGGACTCTTCATCTTTGCCTTGAACCTTATAACCTCCAAGTGCGGTTGCTGTCTGAGGTGTAAGGCCAAGATGCCCCATAACAGGAATACCGGAACTGACCACAGATTTAATGATCGAAACTATGTCAGGATTAGCCCCTTCTAATTTTACCGCATCCGCACCAGCCTCTTTAATGAATTTCCCCGCATTGATTATCGTCTTTCTGGAGGTTACATTAAAAGACATAAACGGCATATCCGCGACTAATAGTGACTTTTTTCTGCCCCGGCTTACTGCTTTTGTATGATGCAGCATTTCATCCATAGTTACAGGAACAGTAGACTCATAGCCCAGAATAACATTTCCTAGAGAGTCACCGACAAGAATAATATCAATAGCTGCCTTTTCCAAGGCAACCGACATGGGAAAATCATATGCAGTAAGCATAGTAATTTTTCTGTTTTGTTTTTTAAAATTCAACAAATCAGGAATCGTTATTTTTTTTCTTTCCATTAGTATCACCTAGTATAATCCTAAGCATAAGCTGGATTATCCCTAATTAAAACATCCTGGTACTCACTCGTTATAGGATGTCTAAAAATCAGTATAGCAAATATCTCTAAATATGGCAACGCTTTAGTTAAAACCTAGGGGTGTGTTTAAAGCAGAAAAAAGGGGGTAAATGGAAGTAAAATTAAGGCACTGATGCAAAATGTGCGAATAAGTAATTATTTTTGAGGTAGGGGCGATGCCCCCGCCATAGCGGGACAAGCTGCCCTATCTCCCAGTTTACCCCGCCGCCTTGTGGCGTGGGCCTTCATTTCCTTTTGGCGTCCAAAGGAAACGAAGCAAAGGAAAACCGTCCCTATGAAACAGCAATTATTTTCTAATGATTTACTTATTCGGGTTTCATCGCCGAAAAACCGTCCTAGTTTACGGCATTCCGACATCCTGTCTGCACCCTCTCCAGTAAATCAAAGAAAATACTATTGCTTGGTTTCAAAGGGGGAACGAAAAAAGCATGTGCTTTGTGGCATCTATCTTGTGTCTGTTTTTTACCTTTTACTGTTAACTTTTGCCTTTTTACTTTGTGAGGCTAATCGCTGTTTTCCTACGTCCCTACAGTTCCCTTTTTGTCCAAAGTCAAGATTTGACCCTATTATC
>JAGLQQ010000213.1 GCA_023136735.1 Candidatus Omnitrophota bacterium
GATAAAAACTCCCAATTCATCTTAATCTGACGGCTAATATACCAAATAAAATCATACCAATCCCTGCCCTTTGTGTATTCACGGCATAATAAAGCATGACTTTTACCGGCAAAAAGACTAGGCATATCCTGCATAGTAACACTAAAAGGAAAAGGAAAATCCAAAAATTTATTCTCAAAATTACTACCATCCGGTGGATTGGTATCAACCTCAAGCTTAAGCTTAATCTTTCGCGTATTAGTTACACCTTTTAAATGGGTTACGTTTAAAACCTTACCCAAGGAATCATCTTTTAAAAAACACTTTTTGACTATATCTTCCGACTTTGAACGATCAATCACTTCAAGATGATACCCATAGGATTGAAATTCCATTGCCATGTTTTTAATATAAGGCTCAAAAGAAAAATTTTTATCCGCGTTTTTCAACATAAAATCAAGAGCTTCAGAGTAACGTTCCAAGCTATAAAAAATACGCAAACAAGTTCCTCCCTGAAATACCGCTTTCTTAAAAAAATCCCCACGGGATAAAGCAGCCAGCGCTACTTCTTGCGTAATTTCCCTTAAAGCATTTTCCTCTTCTTGCTGTGAACTGCAATGGTAATCATCAAAACGCTCTTGGATAATTTTAATACTCATAAGTTTAAATCCTTTTTTAAACCTTTAAGAAATCTTTGAACCCGATAATTGGTATACACTTGTTCAAGCTCTTCTAATAAACTATAATTCCATTGATTAATAGTATCCGGTTCTATGCGCAAGCTTTTAATTAGCGGATCAATACCTCTCCAATGTTTTCGATACACATAAACATAATCCATAACCGCTCTTAAGGGGGAAGCCATAAAGAATGTACTATTTTCGGATTTCACTCGTTCAACGCCTAAATAAAGCAGTGGATAAGGAATCCGTTTATAAATAAAATGTCCCGATAGAGTGTGAAACTCTTTGGCATTTCGGGAACAGGCACTAATCACAGCATAAACCGATTCAGGAATACAGCCATGATAAGAAAGCGCTGATTCAAAACTAATATACGAAGGCCCATAAACCCACTGTGCTAATTCAAAAAGATTAAGGCTTTTACGTTGATATTTTTTTGCCAAGTGATAAAGTCCCCGCTTAATATGAACTAACTCCCCTTTAGCAATCGCCCGCTTGACAACTCCGTAACGCTTATCAGGACTTCCACCCCAAAGATTCATAAGGATATCGTCTGTTAAGATATCCTGAGGAATATTTTCTCTGATTTCTTCAATAATATTTAGCATTTTACCCTCAATACTGTCGTTTAGTGACAGTTACAATTAAAAATATACCACATTATACCTAAATTGTCAACCTATTTCAGGATACCACAAATTGACTAGTAGCTATTAGCCATCAGCTATAGACTATTTAAAAGATGTCTTTTAAATTTGGTAGATTGGCGTCTTTAACTGAGAGAATTGGGTTTTTTAAAGGCCAATTGATATTTATTAGCGGATCAGACCATAAAATGCCGGACTCATGCTCTTTGGAATACTCATTACTGCATTGATAGACAACCTCCGCCTTATCGGACAGAACACAAAAACCGTGCGCAAATCCTTCCGGGATATAAAGCATTCTGCGGTTATCACTTGTTAGCCTCTCTCCTACCCATTTGCCATAACTTGCAGAGTCCTTGCGTAAATCAACAGCAACGTCAAATATCTCGCCGTTAATGACATTGACCAGCTTGGCCTGTGATTTAGGACTGTTTTGAAAATGCAAGCCCCTTAGAATATTTTTTGCTGAACTTGAGTGATTTATCTGCACAAAAGGTTTTTCAATCCCGCATTCAGCAAATGCAGACAGTTTGAAAAGCTCCATAAACTGTCCACGTTCATCAGTAAAGCAATCTGGAGTAATCAATACAACTTCAGGTATATCGAGTTTTTTAAAATTAAATCCCATACTACTATTCCTCAGCAATTTTTCGCAGATATTCCGCATAACTAGTATTCAACTGCCCCGCAAGCTTTAATAACTGCTCTTTCGTTATATGTCCGTTTTTGTAAGCTATCTCTTCTATGCAGCCGATCTTTAATCCCTGTCTGTCCTCAATGGTCTTGATAAAAACAGAGGCATCGATAAGAGAATCATAGGTTCCTGTATCAAGCCAAGCATAACCCTGCTTTAATAATCTTACTTTCAGTTTTTTATCCTTTAAATAGACATTATTAAGATCTGTTATCTCAAGTTCTCCTCTTGCCGATGGCTTAATATTTTTAGCAATCTCAACAACCCTATTGTCATAGAAATATAGTCCGGTAATAGCCCAATTAGATCTGGGATCTTCCGGCTTCTCATCTATAGACACCACATTACAATCCTTATCAAATTCAATCACACCGTATCTCTGGGGATCCTTCACATAATAGCCAAATACACAAGCACCATCAATTTGGACAACTGCCTTTTTAAGCTCATCTTCCAGCCCTGAGCCAAAAAAGATATTATCTCCCAGAACCAGGCAGACCTTGTCACCACCGATAAAATCCTCTCCAATAATAAAAGCTTCCGCTATACCTCGAGGGCTCTCCTGCTGGGCATATTGAATCTTAATTCCAAAATCACTGCCATCCCCAAATAAAGCCTTGAACTGGTCCAAAGCAATAGGTGTTGTAATTATGAGCACCTCTGTTATTCCTGCCTGCATCAGGACAGAAAGAGGATAATATATCATGGGTTTGTCATAAACCGGCAAAAGCTGTTTGCAAACACCTTTTGTTATCGGATATAACCGTGTTGCCTTGCCCCCGGCTAAAATAATACCTTTCATTATTTTTCCTTTCTCTTGTCTTATCCTAAAAACTTTTATACTTTTTTGCAGTTACTATCGGGTGCTAAACATTAATAAGGTTTACTAGCAGTTACTCCAATAATATTTACAGATGACAGAAAACAGATACCAAAAAAAACAATTCATACTTCGCAACTAGTAACTAATATTTTCCCCTTGATTTTCCTGCTCTTCGCTTTTAGCCGTTACCGCAGTCTTTTAAACCGATACGCCTGCCCGCCATGCATTGTGGAGGGGGCATCGTCCTTTAATTTTATTTAGGACACCCTGAGCTCAGTCGAATGGGCGCACCCTCAACCGTTTTCCACTAGTAACTCATAATTCATAACTATTCT
>JAGLQQ010000214.1 GCA_023136735.1 Candidatus Omnitrophota bacterium
TTAAAATCCGCAAATACAATTTTCCCCCTCTGGTTGATAAGCAAAGGAAAAGTGTTTTCTATTTAGGAGTTGGGGTTTAATTTTATCTCTTGACACAAATTATTATCAGACATAAAATAATTGTTAGGGGAGACAGTATTTAAAGTTACTTTTTACGGATAAGGAGTGATAGTTATGACTGCCATTGGAACGGTAAACGAACGAAGAGAAAATTTCAGGAAAAACTCAGAATTTCCTGTTCAACTTAGACAAATTCCTCAAAAAAACGCGGGTACTATTCATAATTCAATGACTCATGATTTTAGCGAAAGCGGAGTACAGCTTTCGTCTTTTTATTTTTACCCTGTGAATTCTAAGATGATTCTTGAGCTTTTCCCAATGCATGAAATGGAGCCGATAATGACTGTGGGCAGGGTAGTATGGGTGGAACAGGTTCCGTATCAGGAGAGGTATAATATCGGTATTGAGTTTTCTGATTTGAACGATGAAAGCCGTGTGCATCTGAGGCAGATAGTAACCGATTAGCGCTTAATTTTTCCTCGTAATTCTGCACTTTGCAGCAGTTCAAAAAGTATTTTTATCCTCTATTTGTCAAAAAAACTGGCATAATCTGAAGAATTGACATTAATATTTTCATGTGTTATAGTTATATCCACAAAAATGAAA
The DNA here is from genome assembly GCA_023136735.1 of Candidatus Omnitrophota bacterium. GTDB lineage: Bacteria > Omnitrophota > Gorgyraeia > B26-G9 > B26-G9 > JAGLQQ01. The sequence goes on from JAGLQQ010000214.1 coordinate 667, forward strand.
GGTACCCTGAATAAAATGAAGAAGATAAGCTGTTTTATTATTGCAATTTTGATCATTATACCTAGCCATTGCTATGGGTTCTGGGTTTGGTCTCCAAAGACCGCTAAGTGGCTTAATCCCTTTTACAGAAATGCTAAAACGCCAAACGAGCAGTTTGAGTGGGCTATGGGTTTTTTTAAAGATGAGAATTATGGCAAGACAGTCTCAGAGCTGCGCAAGATTTTGAAAAGATTTCCTAAGTCAAGCTTTGCTCCTGAAGCGGAGTTTCATATTGCGCTTTGTTATGAAAAACTCAAAAATTCTTATAAGGCATTTTGTATATATCAGAATGTCATCGATAAATATCCTTTAAATGAGCGTCTTAATGAGATAGTAGAAAAACAGTATTTAATAGGGGAGAAATTTTTTAATAGAAGGAATTATAGTCTGGCAAAGAAGATATTTGACCAGGTGCTTATAAATGCGCCTTATAGCAAGGTTTCAGACATTGTGCAGTATAATGTTGGTTTGTGTGAGCTTAGAATGCGCAAGTACAGGGAAGCCAGTGATGAATTTGAGTTCCTTCTAGAGAATTATGCTTTTAGTCCTTATGTCGATGATGCTACTTATCAAATTGGGTTTTGCTCTTTTAAGATATCTTCTGCTGTGAAAGATTATGATGTTTCTCTGATTGATAAGGCAATTGATGATTTGGAGTATTTCTTAAGAAGGTTTAAAACCAGTGTTTATGTTGCTCAGTCAGAGAGTTTGCTTAATAAGTTAACGCATAGAAAAGCAGAAAGGATGTTTAATATTGCTTATTTCTATGAAAAACAAAAGAAGAATGTGGCGGCAATCAAGTATTATGAGCAAATAGTATACAGCTTTAATAAAACTTCCTGGGCAAAAAAAGCTAATTCTAGACTCAAGCCTTTAAGGGCTATCTAAGGAGTTATTTCTTGAATCGGCCCAAACAATGGGTGAGTTTAATATTTGGTGGGAATTCTATTGAAAAGAATTAATATATTTAATATCCTTATTTGCTGCATCTTGTTTGTCAGTGGTTGCGGTTATACGACAAAAGCGTATAATCTCCCCAGCTCTATCAAAAGCGTTTATATCCAGACACTTAAAAATAAGACCAATGAGCCTAATTTGGAGAATGAGCTAAAAACAAAACTTATAGCTTCTTTTCAGGACGATGGACATTTGAATATCGCTCCTAATGATGAAGCGGATGCTGTTTTTAAAGGGGAAATTATCAGGTATACTCGTCAGGCGATGCGTTATACCTCGGATGCGTCTGTGCAGGAGTACAGATTGAATATAGTAGTTAATTTCCAGTTTATTGACCTATCATCAGGAAAGACGATTGTCAAAGCAAGTAATTTTTCAGGCAATGCCTCCTACTATTTAAGCGGTGCTAAAGCAAAATCAGAAATTACTGCTAGAGCTGAGGCACTTGAAAACCTTTCTCGTCTAATGTTAAACAAAATCATCACATTATGGTAAAGTCCTTAACATACTGGGATATCCTCAAAAATATTAAATCAAAGAAAATTGATAAGCTATATCTGTTTACTCAGGAAGAGCTGTTTCTGAAAAGACAGGTGGAGGAGCTGTTAAAGGCTGAGGTTGTAGATACTGCATCAATTGATTTTAATTATAATGTTTTTTATGCGGAAGATGCGACTGTTGATGAAGTGCTGGATACCATAAAAACAAATCCATTTCTGGGGGAAAGACGTCTTGTAATTTTAAAAAACGTTGAGAAATATTCTGCTTATGAAAAAAAACTTATCGCGTTTCTGAAAAATCCTGCATTGAAAACAGTTTTTGTTATGGAAACGACAAAAAAAACAACGGATAAGTTTGTTAAAAAAATCACCCCATACGCGACTGTTGTAGAATTTGTCTCATTGAAGGGACCTGCGCTTAATAAATGGATAGCTGATTATGCTTTGGGCAAGGGTAAAAGGATTTCATTTGAGGGGATAGCAATATTACTTGAAAAAGTTGGGAATGAGCTTGATACGATTATTAATGCTCTTAATAAGCTTCTTCTTTATGCGGGCGATAATATGATAATCTCTGAAATGGATATCGAGTCTTTGATCAAAAAGACCCGGCAGGATACGCGTTTTACATTTCTAAACGCTCTGATGAATAAACAGACAAGCAAAGCGCTTGAAATGGCAAATGAACTTTCAAGAAATGGAAAGCATGCAGCAGATCTTATTGGGCTGATAAACTGGCAGATGAAACGCATAGAAAGCGTAAAAGCGCTTGCAGGTGACGGATATAGTAAGGACAGAATGGCCAAAGAGCTTAATATGACGCCATATGTTTTCAATATTGTTCACAAGCAGTCAGCACTTTTCTCTTCGCGGGAAATCCAACGGGGGTTTGAATTGTTACTTCTTTCTGATGTGTCAATAAAACAGGGGCTAAAAAGCCCCGGTTTGACATTAGAAACACTTATAGTGCAGCTGTGTACTAATAAATGATTGATTTTTTATTTTAATCTTTAAGAAGACTTTGTAGAACTAAGCTGATGAACTTTCTTTAATAACTGTGCTTTTTTTCTGGATGCTTTGTTCTTATGCATTAGTTTTTGGGTAACAGCTTTATCGATTTTAGAAACAAAACCACTGATATCTGTGTTAAGTTTTGTTATATCTTTAGCTGCTAATAAAGAATTCATTTTTTTCTCTTCGACTTTGTATGCTTTTTTCAACGATGTGTTGTGAACTTGTTTCTTTTTGGATTTTTTTAATTCTTTAATAGCTGATTTCTTTGATGGCATAAACTTTCTCCTTTCTTACGAATTTCGTAAAAATATAACACATGAGAGAAAGGATGTCAAGGAGTATTTGGATATGTTTGTATAGTCACCAGAGCACCAGGCCACAAGGACACAGGAAAAATAATGACTGGTGACATGAGACTTGTGACTTTTTGACTAAATTGGAACAATTTAATATGAGTGAGCATAAAAAATTATTCAAATCAGCTGGTATCGTCAGTTTCTTCACCCTGATTAGCCGTATATTAGGGTTTGTACGGGATGTGGTCATTGCCAAGATGTTCGGCACAGGGGCAGCAGTGCAGGCCTTTGTTGTTGCTTTTCGTATTCCCAATACTCTCAGGCACTTAGTAGGTGAGGGGGCAGCCAATGCAGCGGTTATCCCTGTTTTAAGTGAATATCTGGACAAGAAGGACAATAAGGAGTTCTGGCGAGTTACCAATCTTTTACTGAGCACAGTAGTGATTATCCTGGCGGCGATTGCTTTGATCGGGACTCTCCTGGCGCCGTTTATAGTAAGGATTATTGCTTTTGGATTTGTCAATGATCCCCAAAAACTGGATTTAACGATTCGCCTAACCAGAATAATGTTTTCTTTTATTTTCCTTATTGGCCTATCTGCTTATGTTATGGGCATTCTGAATACCTTAAAGCATTTTGCGGCACCTGCTGCTGCATCATGTTTTTTGAATATTACTATGATAGTCTTCGGGCTTTATTTGTGTAGGTATTTTCAGGAGCCGATAATCGGGCTGTCTATTGCTGTGCTTATCGGAGGAGTTTTACAGCTTATTGTTCAGATTCCGGTGCTTATGAAAAATGGCTTTCGCTTTCGCTTTGGGTTTGACTTTCAGCATCCGGCTATCAAAAGAATAGGGAACTTGTTATTGCCGAGAATGCTGGGCTCAAGTATATACCAGCTTAATGTGTTCGTAGATACCATGTTTGCAAGCCTGGGTCATATTGTCGGGGAGGGTGCAATAGCGGCACTTTATTACTCAAACAGGCTAATTCAATTCCCGACTGCACTATTTGGCAGTGCCTTGGCTACGGCATGCTTGCCTACTTTATCTCAGCAGGCGATAGCCAATGATATGAATAGCTTTAAAAAAACAATTGATGTGTCACTGCGGTCATTGCTGGTATTGCTTATCCCCTCTTCCATTGGCCTTCTTGTGCTTTCTGAGCCGATTATCAGGCTATTATTTGAGCGTGGTGCCTTTGATTCATTATCTACACAAATGACTTCTTTTGCCATGGCATTTTATTGTATAGGGCTTTTTGCTTACAGCGGGGCAAGAGTAATGACTTCCTGCTTTTACGCATTGAAAGATACTGTTACCCCAGTAAAAATAACCTTTATATGTCTTATCCTTAACGTTGTTTTTAATTTTTTGCTTATGCGTGTACTTCAGGTAGGAGGACTGGCTTTGGCGACTTCTATTTCATCTATAGCAAATTTCTTTATTCTTATATTTTTACTGCGAAAAAAAATCGGTAATCTAGGCCTTATATCCTTGATTGTTAATACACTTAAAACTTTCTTGATCTCATTGGTCATGGGGGCTTTTTGTATACTGGCTTATTCTTTTAGCCGCGTAACTTTAAATAATGGATTGAGCCTGCTGATTTCAATACTTGGTGGAATAATAGTCTTCTTCTTAATGGGCTGGTATTTTAAAATATTTCCACCCCGATTTTGGTTTAGACACAGATGAAGAGTGCGAAGATTTTTGAGATGAAACAGTTACAAAAAACACAGGCATACTCTCTGTGGTATGTCGAGGATTTTTGTAACTAGTTTTTGCCAAAAAGATTGGTGCTATTCGCTGTGGTTTAAGGCAAATTCTGGGTTAACGAATTAATCTGAAATTCAAGTCATGAAGCTAATCGATAAAGTAAAGGCATTGCCTGATGGCCCCGGTGTTTATCTTATGTTAGATAAAGATGGGGCAATTATATATATAGGCAAGGCTATTTCATTAAAAAAGCGTGTTAGTTCCTATTTCGGCGCATCAGTTAAGGGACAAAGGACAAAGCTGATGGTAAGCCTGATCGATGATATTGAATTTATTACTACTTCAACCGAAGCCGAAGCACTGATCCTTGAATCCGGTCTTATTAAAGAAAATAGACCAAAGTTTAATATAGACATCAAAGATGATAAAGCCTATCCGCTTTTGCGATTGAGCACAAATGAAAAATTCGCCTGTTTGCGAATTGTAAGACGCAGGAAAAATGACAAAGCACAGTATTTTGGACCGTACACATCGGGAATACTATTGCGCCAGGCTCTTAATTTTATGCGCAGGCTTTTTCCGCTTCGCACGTGCAATATAATGCCGAAGTCTGTATGTTTGAACTATCATCTAAAAATTTGCCCAGGTCCATGTCAAGAGCTGGCAAGTAAAGATGAATATGACGAAAATGTCTTCAATCTGTTGTTGTTTTTAAAGGGTAAAAAGAAAGACCTGATAAAAAAACTATCTCAAGAAATGAAGGCTGCGTCTTTGACTCATGATTTTGAAAGTGCGCTTGAGCTGCGTAATCAAATTGAGAGTTTAAGCTCGGTACCGATTATATATAGGCGATTTGCGGTTGCGGATCAGGTCGAAGAATTGCAAAAGGTGTTAAGATTAAAAAGACGTCCTGTGTATATTGAAGGATATGATATCTCAAATATTTTCGGTTCTGAGGCTGTCGGTTCTATGGTACGTTTTAAGGGAGGGCGAGCTTACAAAAGAGATTATCGGCGTTTTAAAATCAAGTCTATAAAAGGAGTTGATGATTATGCAATGATGCGGGAAGTACTGTTTAGGCGTTTTAGCGGTGAGATATCTGATGCGTTTGTTCATCCTGATCTAATACTTATTGATGGAGGAAAAGGTCATCTTAAATGCGCCGCAGAGCAGCTTAAAAGCTTAAAAATCAATATTCCAATAATCAGTTTAGCTAAAAAATTTGAGCATATTTATGTGCAGTGGCAATTTAAACCGATATCACTACCGCTTAATTCTAAGGCTCTAAGGCTTGTGGTGGCAGTCAGGGATGAAGCGCATCGTTTTGCTTTGAACTATCATCGAAATTTACGTAAGAAAAAGATGCTGGTTTCTGAACTTGACCTGATACCCGGTGTAGGAAAAAAGAGAAGGCAGATTTTGCGTAAGGAAATAGAGCAAATCGATTTATTAAAGGGTCTAACTATTAAGCAGCTTAAAAAAATAAAGGGGATAGATGCAGGGACGGCGAAAAATATCATTGAACATTGGAAGAAGTATTGATATTATAATAAAGAGATTCACACCTTTTCAAAAAGATGTTTTAAGAGCTGCTTGTGAAATTAAGCCGGGTGAAACGAAAACATATAAGTGGATTGCAGAGCGTATCGGCCGGCCCAATGCACAGCGGGCTGTAGGAACAGCATTAAAGAAAAACCCGTTGCCTCTTTTGATACCTTGTCATCGCGTCGTGGCCTCAGGCGATAAAATCGGTGGATATGCTTTGGGTGTAGAGCTCAAAAATGAGCTGCTTAAATTTGAAAAGTATTTATGCACTGTTCCTAACAGGAAAAGGAAAATCGACAAATGAAAATTAATCTGAAAAAGCAGGAAGATTCGGGGCTAAATAGGCGGCAATTTGCCAGGGTAAGAGCTCGGCTGACTATGCGGTATAGGGTATTACATGATTGCGGCACAGCACGTGCCTGGAACTCAACTGTGACGAAAAATCTGAGCGCTGCTGGTTTTTGTTTTGAGTCTTTTCATCCATTAGGGTTAAATACAGAGCTTGAAGTAAATTTAAAGATTCCTTTTTTTGAAGTACCGGTTGTTATGAAAGCACGTATTGTGCGAGCTGCTGAGATCAAGGCGGGAGAAGTGTACGGAGTTGCTGCCGCAATTACGGATATTAAGAAATCAGATCGTCAAAAACTTCAGGTTGAGATCGAGCAGATAGATATTCTCGGCTTACTACAGCTTGCTATGCAGGAGCAAGCGACTGATGTGCATCTGTCTATTGGTCACCCACCTATGCTTCGCAAAGCTGGGCAGCTGCAGGTTATGAAATTCGATGCTTTGAATAAATCAGCAATTAAAAGAATGGTAATCAGCTTGTTTTCTGAAGAAGAGATAACTAAACTCGAGCTTGAACATGAACTAAATACATCAGTTACCATTGTCACTGTAAGCGGTACTTATCGTTTTAGGGTAAACGCGCATTTTCAGCAAAACGCTATTGAGGCAACATTTCATCTAATAACTATTCCAATCCCGAGTCTTGATGATTTGGAAATGCCTGATATTGTATCTAGTTTTGCTGAAGATAAACCAGGATTGGTGTTAATTACTGGTCCTGTTGGTTGCGGTAAGACGACAACCTGTGCTGCTCTTATTGAAAAGATAAACAGCGAACGCTCAAGTGTTATCATGACTTTTCAAAGTCCTATTGAGTATCTTTTTCCGATAAAGAACAGTGTTATAAAGCAAAGAGAGATAGGGATAGATACCGAATCGTTTGCTTCAGGAATAAAGCAGGCTATGCAGCAGGATGTTGATGTGCTGGTGCTTAGCGATATCCCTGACAAGCAAACGCTTAAACTGGTTATTGATGCGGCTTCTTGTGGAAAGCTTGTATATGTGGTGGTAACAAGCTCGGGGGTGGTGGGTGTATTAAATAAAATAATTAATATGTTTGCAACCGAGAGGCATTATTATATTAGAAAAGTACTTGCTGATTGTTTGAGAGGAGTTATTTTTCAGAAATTAATTCCAGATATTGATAATAAGGATAACCTTATAGCAGTTAGCGAAGTACTGGTTAACACACCGGCAGTTGCAGCAGCTATCCGTGATGGCTTGTTTGATAAAATATCATCCTTAATGCAAAACAATAATAAATCTGGGATGAAAAACTTGAGTAAGTCAATTAAAGAATTGCAGAAGGACTCTATTATCAAGGGCGAAACAGCAAAAGACAGCAAGTAAAAGGGATTGGTGAAAAGAAAAAAGG
>JAGLQQ010000215.1 GCA_023136735.1 Candidatus Omnitrophota bacterium
GGCGGATAATCAAAGGCAATCATCTATGGAATCACGCCCATAGAATTCTGCAGTAATAATTAAATATAGGACTATATGTGGGAAACGTTTATTTAAAAAAAAGCTATAAATACTTAATTGACAAACTGTTATGCAAAAATGGCAGATATGTTTATGCCCCATTCCATGGTATTCACTTTCCTTTTCAAACAAAGTACATTAGCAAAAAGGATGGTTTAAAAATTCACGCAAACGGTGAATTAGCCATAAAAGAGTCATGGAAAAAATTCTGGGTAAATGCCTTTGAGCCTGGAGATACTGTGCTTGACATCGGAGGTTATATAGGCCTTGTTTCCATCCCTTTAGCTTTTTTTGGCGGAATCGTCCATACTTTCGAAGGATCTCCCAGAAACCACATTCGCCTTAAAGAAATCTGTAAGCCGCTAAGACAAATAAAGATCCATCCTGTTGCCTTAAGTAATCAAAAAAAACAATGTACAACTCGGTTTAATGACTGCATTGACGGCGAGCATCCGGAACAGGAAGTAAATTATGTAGCTTATGATGAGTATGCCAAAGAAAACAATATCCCTGATCCCAAATTCGTTAAGATGGACATCGAGGGAATGGAGTCAATAGCCTTGCTTTCTATGAACAATCTATTGGAAAACATAAGGCCGGTTTGGCAACTGGAATGGCATTGTCACTTTAACACTCAATATTCGGATTATCCAGGCTTTGTCAGCCATGAGAATGGAGGCTTTGATTTCAACAAGTTTAAAGCTTTGAATTATACAATCTACAATGAGGATTTCAAAATTGTTGAGCAATTCGACAAGCCTGAAAATTATTTCATATTCCCAAACGAAAGACTGCCAAAAAACTTATAAACATCTTACTGCTTTGTCTATTTTATCTTGCAAATTTCCGGCATTTCTCTTTTATGCTCTGAGAGTTTAATACTTTTCTTTACCTTATTTATTTTAGACTTGCTGCAGTTACATTTGTGTCCTGTTTCCATAGATGTTAAGATCTCGTCTAATTCTTTATAAGTTATGCCCATTTCCTCTTCATCTGTCTGACCGCTCCATAAATCAGCAGTTGGAGCCTTTTCAATTATAGACCTAGGAATCCCTAAGAGTCGCGCTATTTCTCTGACCTGCTTTTTCAACAAATCGGCAATCGGCAAGATATCAACTCCCCCATCGCCATACTTAGTGTAATACCCCATAAACAACTCAGATTTATTACCTGTACCCACGACTAAATAATTAAGAGTATTCGCATGATAATAGAGTGTCATCATTCTTAAGCGAGCTTTAAGATTAGCCTTTGCCAGATTATTAGCCTTGCCCATAGTATTAAGAAAACAATCATAAAGAGATGTTAAGTCAACTTTTTTAGATCGTAGACCTAATTTTTTTATCACAACTCTGGCATCAGTTATTGACGACTTTGAACTATGACAAGGCATCATTAGTGCCAAGTGATTATTCCCCACCGCCTTTTTCGCCAAAGCCGCTATAACAGCAGAATCAATGCCTCCGCTTAAACCAAATATCAGCCCCTTAGCTCCTGCATTTTTAACTTTCGTCTTTATCCACTGAATGATTTTTTGCTCTACTATTTTCATATACCTGCTTTCTAATTAACAATGCTAAAATTTATTTAAAATTAATTATATCAGATTATTTTATAAACTTACACTCCTTATTTACAAATTACAAGATATATACTATAATCCTTTTACCTATATAAACTTATACCTTTATGACAAAGGAGATTATGCATAATCCATATTTCAGCATTATTATTCCAACATATAATCGCGTAAAATTTCTAGATACAGCAATCAAGTCCGTGCTGGATCAAAGTTTTTCAGATTTTGAGCTCATTGTTGTAGATGATGGTTCGACAGATCAATCAGAGCAATTGATAAAAGATATTAAAGATACCCGCCTTAAATATTTAAAAAAAGATCAGAGTGGAGTATCTGCAGCGCGCAATAGAGGAATTCAGGAATCAACCGCTCCGTTTATCTGCTTTTTAGATTCTGATGATAGGTTTAAGAATACAAAACTTGAGATTGTTTACAAATACATTAACGATTTCCCTGGATACAGGATCTTTCACACAGAAGAATTATGGTATAGATATGGCAAGATACTGAATCAGAAAAAAATTCATAAAAAACCAGAAGGAGATATCTTTGATAACTCCTTAAAGCTTTGCTGTATTGGGATGTCGACAACAGTGGTAAACAAAAATCTCTTTGATGAAATCGGCAATTTTGATGAGAATTTTCAAGCTTGTGAAGATTATGAGTTCTGGCTCAGGACAACCGCAATATATCCGGTAAAACTCATCCCTAAAGCACTGACTATAAAACAAGGAGGCCATTCTGATCAGCTCTCCAGAAAATTCCCGGCCATGGATACGCTGCGCATCCGTGCTATTGAAAAACTCTTAAAATCAGAAATACTTAATAAACAGCAAACACAGCAAGCTATACTAGAACTTAAGAGCAAATGCCTTATTTACATAAACGGAGCAAAAAAAAGAAAAAAATTCAAAGAAGCTGCCTATTATCAAACTCTACTGGAGCAATATAACTAAACAAGAAGAGGCAATTCTATTTTCCAGAACTGCCTCTTCTTG
>JAGLQQ010000216.1 GCA_023136735.1 Candidatus Omnitrophota bacterium
CCGATACAGGTTACTGTGACCGTGACTTGGCAGGGGAAGGGGAACAGGATATTCACAGAACAGCTAACTACTCTATTAACAGCCCGGTGAATAAATAAAATAAGGGCCATTTTTATTTAAGGTGGAATAATCTCTGTAATACAATAAAAGTAAAGTTGTTAGCTGGGAATAAAAAAGGCCCTAAAATAATATTGGAAGAATAATGAAAAAACTATTTAAAACAAAAAAAGCTATTACGCTTATTGAGATTTTAATTGTAAGTGTTATTTCAGTATTTATTATTGTAACTCTGATGGCATTGCTGAGTTCTTCGAGGAGTACTTGGATTATTTCCGGTTCTCAGGCTGATTTATATATTAATGCTCGAAAAGCAATGAGCGAAATGTTCAACGAACTTGTTGAAGCATCAAGCGGTAATACAGAAATATTCACATTTGTAGATCCTATAAACAGTCAACATGTTCAAGGATTATGGTTTGCTTTTGGCAGGGGCAGTAACGCTGATATGGGTGAAGACGGCAGTCTGTCAAATAATTATGTTCATCTGGATACGAATAATTTTATCAGCTGGCGTTCTGTGGTAGTTTATTGTCCATATACAACATCTGACGGTATTAAACAATTGCGCCGTTACGCGGATTATGGTCCAAATATTACTTTTTACAGTCAACCTAATATATTTCCGCTTACATTGCTTTCTGTAACTACGACAACACTTAATTTTATCGCTGCTGACGGTTCAACAGTGGTTTCTCTTAACCGCACAGCCGGAGGGGTAATGGCGAATTATATCGGAACAGAAGACAGCAATAACAATAATATCCTGGATGCTAATGAAAATGACGGGACTTTAAATGCTCCTGCTGATAATCAAGACGGCATTTTGAATTATGGAGTTAATTTTACGAAGAATGTGGGTAATATCGATATTGTATTATTTTTGACTAAAAAGTTGGATAGATTAAATGAACAGAGGATGGAGATAACTACTACATTGCGTAATAAGGTGAGATTTAGACAACCTTAATGATTTTTTCTAAAGGATAAAAAGGTGAAAAATTATGATAAATAATAAAAAGGGTGTTTTATTAATAGCAGTATATTTGGTAATTACTGTTCTTCTTGTATTCTTAGGAATATTTGTTTATAAAAATATATGGGAAGCAAAGATTGCCGGACATTACAAGAATAAAATGCTGGCCTTTTATTGCGCGGAAGCAGCTTTAGACAAAGGTATTGCTAAACTGCCTTCAGATACAAGCGGAGAGGTTAATGTTACTTTAAGCGCAGTCGGAGGTTCTCAACAAGGAGAATATACTTATTCAATATCTACTCTTATCCTGGGAAAAAGCTGGAAGGTAGAAAGCTGGGGATATGTGCCCAGCCAGGCACAAGCTGCGGCTTCTGAACATTTAGAGGCATATATTGCAAAAAAAGATCTGCCGAATTCTTTTTGGGAAAACGCGCTTTATACAGCAGGCAATATCCGTGTAACTGGAGCGGCTTATGATATAGACGGAGATATTATTTATGGGGGTTCTATGCTTCCTGTTGTTTTAAACCCAGCACTATTTAATGGTACCTCTACAAATGATATATCAGTTTCACCTTTGGTTAAACTGGATTATGAATCGATGAGAATAATTGCGGCCGCGCAAATCAAGCCGGATGGAAGTGATAATGTCTATACAGCTGCTGAAATAGCTTCCGGTAATCCTCCTTTACCGCTTGATTTTTGGTTTGATGATTCAGATGCTGATCCAGCCAACTGGGTTCCGAATGTGGTTTATGTTGAAACTGATCTTGTATTAAACGGAAATATTGGAACTATCGGAGGATTTTTTCTGGTTGTTGGTGATGTGACAACAGATCCTCTGGCAACATCTGAGACAGTTATTAACGGTAATGGGCAGATTGACGGATGTGTTTACAGTACTGGAGAATTTCGCGTGAACGGCGGTGGTGCAGGATTGAATGTTCTTGGTGGAGTCTGGTCAGGAACTGACGGGGTCAGGCTTAACGGAAGTGTTGAGATTGAATATCATCAGCCGTATATGGATGCTATCCGTACTATTATTCAGCCAAGTTCAACGATACAA
>JAGLQQ010000217.1 GCA_023136735.1 Candidatus Omnitrophota bacterium
CCCTACAGGATAAATATGATGAAATATCCACCCGCCTGTGTTTGATTTAGCTTTGCAAATCTATAGTAAAGAGCTAATGAGATAAATTAATGATGGCACTGCTGCTACCCCTTGGAATTCAAAGAATTCCCGGGACTCAGTCCTCGCAGTCGGGGGTATACCCTGTTTTTTAGGGCTTAAGTAAACAATTTTACTTTTATTTTAGTACCTTTCCGACAAGCGCTTTCAACACTAAGGCTTCCTCCTAGGAGTTCTATTCTTTCTCTAATGCCCTGCAATCCTAATTTTAATTTATCTTCTTTTCGCCGACGAGGCCTTTTCTGATATTGCTTGTACTCAAATCCCACGCCGTCATCTGAGACTGAAAGTTGTATTATATCAGATTTCTGCTGCAAACTTACGGCAATATGTTTCGCCTGTGAATATTTCGCGCTATTGGTTAACGCCTCCTGAACAACACGGTAAAGAGCAAGGCTTTCAGCCGAAGAACAGGTAAACTTTGATAAAGGCCGATAATAATTATATGCACATCCGGTAATTTTTTTGTGTTCATAAATCAAAGCAGCGATGCTTTCCACTAATCCTAAATCATCCAACTCCGGCGGCCTCAGCAAATCTGAGATATTATGCCCTTTTTCAATTAAATTCGCTAATATTTTTCTGCTTTTTTCAATTTTTTCTCTTTGTTCATTAAATTCACGCGGAGTATTTTTTTGAATAAGTTCTAAATAAATCTTTAGCGCCCCTAGATCCTGACTCAATTGGTCATGAATCTGACGAGATAGGTTTCGGCGTTCATCTTCTTCTAAGCCTATCATTTTTTGCACAAGAATCTCTCTTCTCTGACGTTCTTTTTTTAGGCTTGTATATACGATGAAACTAATGCTTGTTCCCATAATCAAGCTCAGGCCCAAGCTTACTATCAGAATTAGTACTGAAGTATCTTTTTTTTGATCCGTCAGTTTTAACTGCACAGCAACATCTTGAAAGTTATTTTCACTTAAAGTGCCGGTTAAAAAATCATCAATTTTATAAAATTTATTCTCAAAGGACATCAACAAGTGATTTATTCTCGTTTTATTCTCCGGCTCACTGTCTATTATTCGGATTAATTCTCCTCCTAAGGTTTCCATTTCTTTTATTAGTTTTTCAAGTGTTTTTGCCCATTCTTTCTGCTGCGAGGTAGTTACCAGTGAATAATAACTTAAAAGATAATGTTTGAATTTTGAAGACGACTTTTCAATAAAACTTTTGTCAGAGGCTATAGAAGCAGCTTGTAGGTACTTAGAAACACGCCAAAACACATAATTACGTACACCCATCGCATACAAGGCGTTGTTTATTTTCATTTCTAGAATTACCCGTTCTCTAGCCAAGTAGGATTCACCTAACTCTTTGATGATGTTACTCAGAGAGTAAATTTGAGAAATGCCAATACTACCGATACTCAGGGTAAGCACTAAAAACAGCCCAAAACTTATTAATATCTTCTTTTCTTTAAAACTTCGACTTACATTCAAAATAGCACACAGGTTAATGGTTAACGTCAGAAATAATTTTTTTTCAGGCTTAAGTTATTTCTCTAATAACTCTATCACTCTTGCAGCCTTTTGTTTATTCTTCTCTTCCGGGGTTAATTTTAGAAACTTACGCAAATAGGTCAACGCTTCTTTAGGGTTTTTTTCCATATACGCGTAAAGTAACCCTAAGTGATAACAGCTCTGGTAATTATTCGGATTGTATTTCAGCGCTTTTTCATAAGCATTAACCGCTTTTTTGTAAAGCTTTTGCTGAGTATAAATTTCACCTAATTTATGGGAGTCTACAGTTAAAATCTCTTTTAATTCTTCAACTTCCTTTTTTAAACTTTTATTAACTTCTAAGAGCTTCGCATCCCGTGGATCTAAGGATTTTTCTTCGCGGTCTTTTGATTTCTTCTTAACTACTTTTTTACTGCTTTTCAATTTTTCTTGCGCGATTTCAGAAGTATTTTCCACGAAACTATTTTCTTTCTCTGAGGTAATACTAATATTTTGGAGTTCTTTGTTTTGTACACGCAAAATTTCCAGCTCATTCTTTAATCCGGTAATCTCTTTTTCCTTTTCCATGATTATTATATTTTGGCCTTCAAAAGAGCCTGTTAGTTCATTGATTCGCTTCGCGTCCGTATTACTCGCTCCATCAATTCCTTCACGACTTTCCCTCGCAATGTTAATAGCACTTTTCAAGGAACTATTTTCTTTTTTCGCGGCAATACTAATATTTTGGAGTT
>JAGLQQ010000218.1 GCA_023136735.1 Candidatus Omnitrophota bacterium
CCCTTTAACCCTATTCCTCTTTTTCCTCGACTTTTCAGCCTAAAAATATTAAAATATACCCATCTAACTAAAGACCTTGTTTAAAAAACAGAAAAGGATACGCATGAAGGTTTTGAATAAAATTTTTGATAACAATAAAAAATGGGCAGAAAAAATAAAGAAAACCGACCCTGAATTCTTCTCCAAGCTCTCCAAACAGCAAAACCCAGAATATTTATGGATCGGCTGTTCCGACAGCCGTGTGCCGGCTAGTGAAATCGTCGGTATGATGCCAGGCGAGATATTTGTCCATAGGAACATTGCTAATGTCGTCGTTCACACTGACCTAAACTGCCTATCAGTAATTCAATATGCTGTAGATGTATTAAAGGTCAAACATATTATTATCTGCGGCCACTATGGATGCGGCGGCATTAAAGCCTCGCTGGACAACCAAGAGCATGGATTAATCGATAATTGGCTTAGAAATATCAAGGATATTTATCGCTACCATCAAGGAAAAATTGATGCCTTAGAAGATGAAAATGAAAAAGTAAATTTATTATGCGAGCTCAATGTCATTGAGCAGGCAGCAAATATCTGCCACACTACGATCGTTCAGAGCGCTTGGAAATCAGGACAGGAATTAGCAGTTCATGGCTGGATATACAGCATTGAAGATGGCATATTAAAAGATTTAAATGTCCGCGTAACAAACAAAGATGATATATCTCAGACACACAGAATAAAATAGCACTTTACAACCGGCAAATTCGCTGTCCCCCAAAGTAATCTTGCCATCGGCATAAAAACCATGAAAACTATTAAAATTAAATATCTAAAAATATTAATTTTAATTATATGTATATATTTATTAGGCCTTATCCAACTATTTAATTGTTTGCTGCATAAATACAGCTCTCCCGACATCAAATCAATTGAGCCCAAAAACTACAAGCCAAATCTAAGTATTTACAATTTTCGCAATTATACTGGAGAACATACAACTCCGTTCAAAAAAAAATATAATGTTAGCTTTAATAGTTTTGGTTCACGCAACCTATTTAAAATAGCTTCCACAAGAGAAGATCAACGAATAGTATTATTAGGAGATTCTTTCTTCTTTGGATCAGGCTTGAACGACAACGAAACAGTTTCCTATTTTCTAAACAAAATTGACAATGATAATAAATATATAAATTTAGCGTTAATTGGTGCGAATATTAATGATTCTGTAGCTAATTATTTTTCAAAATGGGCAAACATGCCTGCTCCTAAAGTTATAGTCTTTCAAATCATATGGGGAAATGATATCTGCGCTTCATCATTAATACAGCAAAAAGCTCAAGAAATCATAAAAAATGACTGCAAGTATTTGCTTTTACCTTTACGTCACATTCTGCTAAGAGACATTTTTCTTCCTTATTACCTTTCTAAAATATATGAAAAAATACACCAGGATTTAACCTCTAAGCGCTTCCATGAATATATAATCAAGCCCTTAAGCCGTCTTGCTGAAACACAAAGTAAATTGGTGATAATCGCATTTGATTCTGCGGATTATAATAAGAATTATGAAAAAAAATTAAAAGACTATTGTTTGAGCAATGGAATATATTTTTACCGGCTAGACGAAATTTTGGAACAGAAATATCTATACTGCAGAATTTCAACGAAAGACAGACACCCAAACGCGGAATTCAATAAACAGCTAGCATTTAAAATCAAGGCTCTATTGAAAACTAAGGTTTTCAACGATACACCACCGCTATCTAAGGCAATTGCTAAGTAAGGTTCAACACCATAGTTGATTTTAAAACCCATACCCTAATCTTAATACAGAAACAACCAATAACAAAACTCTGCCACTTTAAGCCGCAACCTATCTTTTTTAATTTCTAATATTTTACTTATGCTTCAACCCCAGCTTTTTAAAAACAATCTCCGGCAGGCAAAATCCGGTAATGCCTGATTGGAACAGATTAATTCCGATGAAAATCGTAAATAAAAGCCACCATGGGCTTACAAAATAAACAAGCGCCGCTGAAATCAAGACCATAACTCCGGCAAATATGCGTACTGCGTCTTCAATATTAATTTGTTTCATGAGCTCCTCAATTGTTTTAAAAACTGTATTTCACTCTTGAGTATATATTTTTATTATGTTCACTCTGTCCGAATTCCGTATGCGTATCTTCTCCCCAAGGCAGATTTGCCCCAAAAGTAAGTTTCAAAGCATCGTTTAGATCATAATCCATTGTCGGCCTGATATATCCGTCTAGATCAGAGGGAGAAAAGAAAATAAAAAGTCCTGCCCGCACAGTCTGATTTTTATACAATTTTGTTATCCTCATTGTATTCAAGTGACGATATTCATCCCATACATAATCAGCGCCCATAAGCGCGCTGCTGTAGTTATCATAATCAAGTGTTTGTTCAAATAAATACTGCACTCCTACGCTCAAATCATTACCAAGGTCTTTTGCATATCCAACCATGAATTTAAGCGTAGAGTTTTGTATTAGGCGGTTATCACCATTATCATCCTGCCTTGAATTATAATACCCGAATTCAGCATTAGCTATACCGCCAAGCCCCGGACCACGCAGGCTCATACCATAGGCATCAAGTCTCGGGTAGAACAATACCCTGTTCATCTCATCAAGATACCCGCGGGGAGACTTCCAGAAACCTCTAAAAAAATAGGCTGCCGCCTCATAGCTCTCAAAACTACGGTAAACCCGCATTGCGTATTCAGCATTTTCCGGATTTTGAGAAGGTTCATTTAATGTTCTCTGCGAATTAACACCCGAAATTCCGCCCTGAAACGCATCAAAAAACGACACCCTTTGTCCGTTAAACAAAGTATTAGGCTCAAATTCAGGAATGATAATAATATCCACATTGCTTATTTCAGAATAAAGCGATGCCTTAATCCCATCGCTTGGCTTTTTTAAATATTCATCATCGCGTCCGATATAAAAAGAAACATAGTCCTTGGGGAAAAGATCATTAATGAAAAGATAATCGCCTGTGCCCCAAGTAAAAACCTGTCTTCCTGCCTTTAAGTCCAGCCAGCCAACAGGAGATAAAGACAGGTTTAAAAGGCGCCATTGAGCATTAGTCCTTCCATTAAAGTATTCATCTACTGTAAAGTCGGCCTTAGCATCTATTGCTGCCATCCAGTCAACAAGTGCCTTGTTCCATTCGGGATAAAGCTTTGTCTTAATCTGAAGCCTCTGCTCAAACAGATTGAATTCATCCCGCTTGGTACTGTCATTCCCTAACTTAAGACCTAGATCATTTTCAAAAAATCCGTTTATACGCGGACCGTTCTCCCCGATTTTAAAACCAGCATACACAGGCGTCTGCGTAATACAGACAATTAAAAAACTTAGCACCAAGACACTGTTGAAAAATGTGCAGATGCAAGGCATTCGCAAATGAACGCGGAGGCGTACTTGCTGTACGCCGCACAAGTAAAAGAGTGAATAACGCAGCAGATGTGCGTTTTCCAGCAGTGTCTTCAATTTAGCCATTTTCTTGGCGGCCTCCGTAAGTAGCGCTCAGTAAATATTTCATCCTCAATCCCCAGGTCATATTCAACATTTAAAAAATCAATAACCGTGTTTGAGCCTACTGCCAGATCCGTTGCCTTTGATTTAGTCACTGTCGGGTGCCCGTTTATATCTTTTACTTCAATCGCCTCAACTATTTTGTAAAGCTTTCCCTGTTTATCATAATATTCCGCTTTTACAGGCACAAAATTGCTTTTCTGGATATAAACCTCAAAGTAGGAGAATTCTACATCTGCTGAATCCTTAGGTGTGTTTTTTATTTTAAAGACATCGCCTTCACTTGATATTAGTTCATGATTATCTAAAGCCAAACCTCTGCCGGAGATATCCTCATAAACAAAATTGCTTCCAACAAAACTTGAACGATTATCATTTGCGGCAATGCGTCGGACCAGATCAAGGGCCGGCAGATATAACCAGCGGTCATCGTCGCGGTCTAAATATTTCCAAACCATATATACCATATCCTGAACATCAGCCGGTTTATTAAAATAAACATAATATTTCTGTTCTTTTCCGTCCTCTATATCAAAACGTAAAATCGTAAACTCCCGCACCCTGTTTCTGCCTTGAGCATCAGTAATCGTCATCTTTACATTAGAACGTCCGTCTTTTCCTTCATAATAAGCAACATTATTAGCCTTTACTATTATCTCCTCAACTGTTTCAGCTGCTATAATTTTATTAGGAGACATTAACAATAAACAAAAAACTATACCAAAAAACAAACTTTTAGTTATCAACTTAATCACTTTTTCTCCTCCTTCTCGTTTCCCGTAAAACAAAATTTATGGTCTGAAATCTTTGAGCAAATTCCGCCCATAACCGCTACCACTGCAATGCTGACAACTAAAGCCGCGCTCCAGGAAACTTGAGTATATCCGCGAAGGATATAAACAACCGCCACTGAAACAGCCACCGCAATGACCTGGCAGTACTTACAGTTACAGAGCATCTTTCCTCTCCCTTTATTAAACACAATCCCGGGCAATACCGTCATGATCGCAGGCAATATAAAAAGCGTTACGATACTTGAGATAAACATGATCATAAACATAAAAAATCCTACTGTGCGGTAAGGAATAAGCGGCGCAACCAAAAGCGGCAAGAAGCCAATCGCAATAACAAATGCGTTTCTTGTGATCGCCCGAGCCGGCCCCTTAAACAATTCCTTTGATGCCTTCTCCCAACTTCCGCTTATTGCATAAAGCTCTCTCGCCCTTTGAATAAAGTGAATAGCAAAGTCTATGGAAAGCCCTAGGGTCAAAGCAGACAAAACAGCAACCGGCATATCATAATCCTTGCCTATAAATCCCAGCAAACTATAGATAAAAACTATTGTTAGCGTCAGAGGAATCATTGAAATTAGCCCGCGCATTGGAGAACGGAACAGAAAAGTCATCATGAAAAATACAATAATAAAACTACCGATAAAATTCATGAGCATCCCCAGCACCATCTTATTTTGCCAAACAACATTTATATAGGTCAACCCCGCCCAATTGTGCTCTATTTCGAACGGAGATTTATTATTCTTTAAATATTCATCCACTTGCTTAAGCACTTTATCAGTGTCCCTGTTGTCACCACTCTTAAGCTGTATCCATATATTTACCTTATCATAATCCGGTGTTGTCATATGCCACAAGTCATCAGGTTTATGTGAGTTCTCATAAGATATCAGACATTGCGCTATAGCACGCTTTGTTTTAGGAATCACATTATTTGTCCTATCCCCTCCCAGTAATTCATAATACACCTTTTTTACAACATCAGGCAGTGCCGTGGTTTTACCCACATTGCCCTTTTCAACCAGCAGCTTCTGTAATTTTTCGACATACTCAAGCATTTTAGGTTCAATAAACACCTGCGCTTTTTTATCTTTTGCCGCTAAAACAAGATAGGCCGTATATGTCCCAGCAAAATGCTTATTTAATATTTTATCAGCAACTCTAATCTGATGGTTTTTATTAAACCAGCGAACAGGATTGTCGTTTACATTAATCCGCGTTATACCATATAAAGAAATCACCGCGACAATTATACTTAAAGCAATTATAAGTTTACTTCGCTTTATGGAAAATCTACGTATTGAGCTCAACACATTATCAATTATTCCGTGATGATCCTCAGATTGAGAATCCGCCGCCTTAAATTTATCAAATGATTTTTCACTCATTAATGAAATATATGCCGGAATAAGTGTAAGAGTCAACACCCAGGCAATCATAACCCCGCTTGCCACAAATACTCCAAATGTCTGTACCGGAGGAATCGGTGAAAATGACAGAGAGAAAAATCCTACAGCCGAAGTAAGCGATGTAAACAGCATCGGAGTAAAAAGCTCATCCATAACCGCAAAAACAGTTTTTCTCTTATCCTGAAGTAAGCGGTACTTATCAAAAAACTCACTTAAAATATGCACCGAGTCAAGTACAGCTATTGGCATTAAAAAGATAGGTATCATCGAACTCATAATATGCACAGGAAATCCAAAGCCAATCAAAAGGCCCATAGTTATAAGAACTGTCGAAATGGCAAGAAGCATAGGTGAAATAATCAAAACTATGTTTCTAAAGAAAAAGAACATTAAAATAAAGATTATTAATCCGGCAAGTGGCGCAGAAATAGCCATCTGCTTAAACATTTCAACTCCAAAGGTATCTTCAGCTACAGGCAATCCAGTAATATAATATCTATCATCGCCTTTTTCTTGCTCTACAATTGCATAAATTTCCTGAGATACCCGGTAACTTATATTCTTGCGCTCAATAGGCACATAAACGCATACTGCCCTTCCGTTCTCAGAAACAATAGTCCCATTAAACATAGGATTATCCAATGCTTCATCCCGGATCACTGTTGCCTGTCTCGGATTACTAATCGGACCATTCATAAGCCATTCAAATATTACAGAGCCGACAACTCCCTGGCGGATATTATCTTTTGTAGATAGAGCTATTATCTCACGTGTTATGACCCCATCGATTTTTTTAATTTTTTCAGTTATATCGTAAATCCGATTGAGTGTTTCTACATTAAACACACCTTGGGAATTCTTTTCATTCACTATTCCAAGAACAATAAAATCGTATATGGCAAATTCACGTTTAACTTCATGATGGAATACTCGCACAAATTCATCTTCAGAGAGCATATTTTCCGGATCAGTGTCTACTTTAATACGAGGGAACTGAAAAGCAGCAAGTATAACTAGAACTATTGTTGCCGCAATAATTGTTTTTGGCTTATTAAAAGAAAATTCTATTAACTTTTTAAACATTTATTCCTCCTTTGCGGATGAAGGAAATCCCTAAAACACTTCAAAATTAGCTATAGAATAAACCATGGCATTGCCTCTGCGGTTAGCCTTTAAAACTCCCTTATTTTTCATTTTATCAGGTGCTGCGATGTAACTGACTGTTTGCAAGGCACCTGTTCCTAAACCTGATACCTGCATCTCCCCGCTCGATGCACGGATGCGCGATTATTTTAAGCAGCTGTGCGGTCTTCTCATATTTAGCAGTTACCATCTCTATCTCCAGCATAAAAAAATTAATAACATTTAATTACAATATTACAATATCGTAATATAATTTGTTGATATTATTCCTTTCGAAAATGCTTTATTGGAGTAATGCGTCTATTTTGGGCTGGTCAAAACCCGTAATCACATTACCATCAACAACAATTACAGGTACCCCCATTTGTCCGGAGAGTTTGACCATTTCATCAGCTTTTGCTTTGTCAGTAGAAACATCTACTGATTCATAAGCTATACCTTTTGAAAAAAAATACTGCTTGGCCATTGTACAATAAGGACAGGTAGGTGTTGAGTAAATTTTCACTTCCATTCATTCCTCCTTATTTTTAAAGACATCGACCAAAAACTAATTTTTTA
>JAGLQQ010000219.1 GCA_023136735.1 Candidatus Omnitrophota bacterium
ATTTTTTAAAGTTTTTTTTAACTCAGATAAAACTATTACGTGTTTTTTTTCCTCTTTAATAATGTTCTGTATGATATCCTGTTTGTCACTGAGAATATAGTCCTTTAAAGCCGTATATACAAGTATTGATTCTTTTTCTATCTGCAATGCAAACTCTACAGCCTCAAGGGGGCTTGAGAACGACTCCTCTGTTTTCCTGTTAATAATCTCAGGGGTAAATATATATGTAGCTGCTATTGCCTCCAAATAAGCATCATAATCTCCAGCGCCAAACTCACTAACCAGATAATCTCCGGCACAATCAAGCATGCTTTTAAATTTGCTCTGATGTCCTATTTCCTGTTCTTTTAAAAACTTCCAAATTGTTTTTATTTTTTCATCAGTTGCCTGTTCTTCAAGTTTTGCGTAAAGATGTTCGCCGTTTTCTTCTACTCTAAAAGCAATATCTAGAATTTCCTGCGGACTCCAACTATTATTCATATAAGCTCCTTACCCGGATATTAATTCCTTTATTTTACTGACCGTGCTTTTTAGGCCCTCAATTTCACTCTCATCCGGAACAAACTGCATATAACTTCCGTCCCCTATTAGCTGCATGCCTGCCTCTTTTAGGCCCTCCTCAAGATCCTTAAACCCTACTTTAGACCAGCCATATGAACCAAAGCTAAGCGCAAACCTGTTTTTAGGTTTCAAGCCCTTTAAATATGTAAGAAAACCTCCCATGCTCGGCAATATTCTATTATTAAGTATCGCACTTCCCAAAAGAACAACTTTTGAACGCATCACTTCTGTTATTGCATCAGAATAATCCGCGTTCTGCAGATTAAATCTTACCACGGGAATATTTTCCTTATCAAGCAGTTCACTTAATTCAAACGCAATCTTTTCCGTAGAATGCCACATGGTATCATAAATAATCACGGCTCTTTTATCCGACTCATAACTTGCCCATTTCTTATACAAAGTAAGTATCTGCTTAATGTTTTCTTCTTTCTTCCAAATTAGTCCGTGTGAGGGGCATATCATTTCAAGCTTAAGTGTTTTTAAAGCCTCAAGCACTTTGAGAACTTGCGCTCCATAAGGCATCACAATATTAGCGTAATACTTTGCTGCTGCCTCAAATACTATATCCTCTCCCACCTCAGCAGCATAACGCTCAGCGCTTGCGTGATGCTGCCCGAAAGCATCATTAGGAAACAAAATCTCATCATCAGTAGAATATGTTGCCATGGAATCAGGCCAGTGAACCATGGGCATGAGAAAAAACTTTAGAGTTCTGCTGCCGATTTTCAGCTCATCACCGGTATTAACAACTTTAAACTTCCAATCTTTCTTAAAATGCCTCTTTAACCCTTTTTCCCCGTTTGGAGAACATACAATCTCAGCATTCGGGCACAACTGGAGCATCTTTTCAATAGATCCAGAATGATCCATTTCAGTATGATTGGATATTATATACTGTATCTTCAAGGGATCAATAATAGCTTTTATCCTAGAAGCCATTTCTTCGAATCCGTAATCCTTTACCGTATCTATCAATGTCGGTTTTTCATCAACAATAAGATAGGCATTATACGTAGATCCTGTGGGGGTGGAATATCCGTGAAAATTACGCAGCTCCCAGTCTATAGCCCCCACCCAGTAAGTATCCTTTTTTATTTCTATCATTTAAAGCCTCTTAAAATTTTTTCTTTATAGTTATTCTACTTCTTTAAACTGATCCTTGCCAACTCCGCAATCAGGGCAAACCCAATCTGCCGGCAAATCAGCAAATGCAATATTATCATTTTCTTCTGGATTATAAATATATCCACAAACAATACATTCAAATTTTTTCATATTTCCTCCTTATTATTCCTTTATCAGACTACTGAACATGCTCACCAGTTTTTCCTTTGATACCACACCAACAGTTTCTCCGGCGACCTTGCCGTCGTTAAAAACCATAACTGTTGGAATGCTCATAACCCCATATCGAGTAGCCACTTCAGGAGCATCATCAATATTCAACTTGCAAACCTTTACTTTTCCCTTATATTCATTTGCCAGATCATCAATCAGAGGTGTCAATACGCGACAGGGACCGCACCACTGAGCCCAAAAATCCACAAGCACCGGCATATCTGATTGAACAACTTCCTGTTCGAAATTTTCTGTAGTTAGCGCTAAAGCCATTATTTTTACTTCCTCCTTGTTCTCCTGGTTCTTAAAACTCATTAGTTTACTATTTTGTTAACTCGTATATTTTATCTTCTATTAATTTAGCATGCTTCTCTTCTTCTATAACCAAATTTAAAAACATTTCACGCGCAACAGGCTGTTCCTCTGCCAAACGCTGATAAAGATCATGTGCTTCTTTCTCCTTAGCCAGCGCCAATTTCAAAGCTTCTACTGGTGACATAATATTTCCTTTCTATGCAGGTTGAGGTTGCGCCCTATTTGCCAGCTCTCTATCTATCACAATCATCTGCCAGGGATCCGATTTTATCATTTTAAGCATTTCAATTATCGCTGTAGCTGATTTTTCTTCTTCTATCTGCTCAGTAACAAACCACTACAAACATATTGCCGCCGCATTATCACCGGTTTTTTGCGCAAGATTATAAAGGTTATCAATCATAATTGTAACCTTTTTCTCATGCGCAAGGGTCTGCTTGAAAACATCGAGCGGTGAGGCAAATAAAACCGGAGATTTCGATATTGCTTCAAGCTCTACTTTTTCACCAACATCATTCAAAAATGTGTATAACTTCATCGCATGCATCAACTCTTCTTTCGCCTGAATTTTCATCCAGTTCGCGCATCCGCTCAAGTTAATTGATTCAAATTGACAGATATAAATAAAAAGATGCAAACTCATTCTTAATCTGCTCATTAAAAGCCTTGGTTAATTTTTTATCCATAACGACACTCCTTTCACTCTCTGAAAACTACTATATTTATTCAACAGTTACTTTTTTTGTGCTTTCCCATAATCCGTGTATATTACAATAGCTAATCGCAGTCAAACTTCCTGATTTTTCTGTTTTTATAGTTAAGTTTACAGAAGGCTGTGTATATATACCGCTTGTATTAGCTCCCTGCGCCGATGCCCCGTGTGAAGCGAATTCTGTACGCGCAATCTGATAAGAAAATTTTTCACCATCTGCTAAAAAATATACTGATATCCAAGCTATATAATGCTCTGTAGTATTCGGGTGAGATATCTCTTTGCCAACCGTAACTTTAACATCAAGAGCCTCTCCCTTTTTAGTAGTATCCGCAGCCTCTATTACCGGAACATGCTTTTCTGTTTTCCAATCTGCACTCTGAACTAAATCTTTTGCCGTTGCCATCATAGACCTCCTTTATATTAAAGATATTAAAATTTGTTAAACATTTCTTTTTTCACACTGCAAATAGGGCAGAAATCCGGCTGTTCTCCTTCCTCTGTAAATCCGCAAACAGGACACACAGAAACATCTGCCAACTCAATATCCTTATCAGCATCTACAGCAACTTTTGTTTTCTTAAACATAGCCTCATGGATTTTCTCCGCCTCAAGGGCATAATGAGTTGATCTTGCCGCGTCCTTTTCACCCTGTTTCTCCGCCTCTGCCAAATAAGCAGGATACATTTCCTCAACCTCAAAATGCTCTCCGCTTATAGCCACAGGCAGATTATCCTTGCTTGTTCCTATGCCTCCAAGAACCTTAAGGTGATTGCTCGCATGCACTCGCTCAGCATAGGCTATCGCCCTAAAAAGCCTTGCCGCATTTAGTTTGCCTTCTTTTTCCGCCGTGTCCGCGAATATCATGTATTTCATATGAGCCTGAGATTCACCAGCAAAAGCATTTTGTAAATTCTGTTTTGTCATTTCATGCATAATTACCTCCTTTTTTTAATGAACACATTATTTACGGAACATTTGTGACGTAAACAATCAGTGCGAATTAAACCCCGCTCTCTATTATGAATCTCCCTGCTTAGAGCGCGGGGTTGAGTTCAGTTTGATGACTTAACTTAAATTATTAGACAAGCCATAACTTTACTCAATAACCCGCGAAATTTTCCGCAATTATTTCATTCTCATCACAACCTGATTCAACACACAAATCCTTCATGGCCTGGACCATCACCGGAGGTCCATAAATAAAAAATTTCCTTTCTGAAAGATCCTTAAACTTTTGCCCTACCAAATCTTTACTTATCTGCCCCTGCATGCATGTGCCATCCTCAGGCTGGCAGTCAGTGACTGTATATAAAGCCTGCACTTTACTGTTTTCTTTTCCCCAGTCATTAAGTTCTGCTTTAAAAGCAATCTCAGCATTATTCCTGCTTGAATATACAAGTATTATATCAGTATCCAGTTTTTTTTCGAGGATATATTCCAATATTGAAATAACAGGGGTGATCCCAATGCCCCCGATAAGAAATCCTATTTTTTTATATTCTTCCTTATATATACAATTACCTATCGGCCCTTGCATCAAAATACTGTCTCCGGTTTTTAATGTTTTAAGCTGCGCAGAAAAAGCGCTTTCGCTTAAGCGCTTTGTAACCTCGATATAATCCTTCTCTGGTGAAGAAGAAAAAGAGAGGTACTTATTAAGCTCTTTATTCTGTAAATCTTTATCATCAAAAATAACTTTTACGAATTGTCCAGGTAGAAAATCAATTTTTTCTTTTGCTCTAAAACGAAAACTTTCAATACTAGGAGTTCTTTTAATTCTTTCCGTTAATATTACAGAAAATGTATTCAATTTTTATCTCTCCTGAGTTCATCATTACTATCAACACTCACTCTGCAATTACAACAAATGCCGTAAAAATAGCCCTGCAGTTCCTGAATTAAATGCCCATTTACTTCAGACCTCTGTAAAGTAGGACAAGGCTGCAAATCAATATCAAAAATCTTCGCGCATTTTTTACAATAAAAATGATGGTGGGAATCCATTCTTCCATCAAAACATGATTTATTAAAAGTAATCCTCATCTCTCTGACCAGGTTTTTTCTGCAATAAAGCTCTAAAATTGTATAAACCGTAGATAAAGAGACCGCCGGAAATTTCACCTTTATTTTCCTGTAAATTTGTTCTACAGTCAAGTGCTTATTTTCATTACACAAGACCTCATAAACTCCCAATCTCTGAGGAGTAATACGGATACTGTTTTCTTTGAGTATTGCAATCTTATCCTTCATAGAGATTCACTATATTAGATTTCATTAGAACAGTCAAGAACTATTTTTACATAATAATGATTATTACCTATGACATGTTTTATACAGAAGAAATTTAAAGGATAACTTTTATACAGAATAGCTATTTAGTTTCTGTTCGGAAATA
>JAGLQQ010000022.1 GCA_023136735.1 Candidatus Omnitrophota bacterium
TTTTCTATCTAGGAGTTGGGGTATCCAGTTAGGTCTTGACAAAAAAACAGGAGTGAGATATACTTAACATTGACAATAGTTAACTTGGTTAACAATTAAATAGATTAAGTAAATGAAAAAAGAAAATATAGAAGACTACGCGCAAGAGATCGCAAGCGTGCTGCCCAAGGTTATCAAGTGGTTTCATGTCAGCAGGGCCACTGCCCTGGTAGACAGCCAGTTGAATCCGGCGCAGTTTTTCATTCTGGATTCGATATGTGAAAAGGGCTTGCAAAAAATGAGTGAGTTGGCCGGCGATTTACAGGTTAGTTTACCGGCAATAACCCGCATGGTGGATAAACTCTATGTCATGAAAATGGTAGAACGCGTCTACGACAAAGAAGATCGGCGAATTATCCGCGTAAAGGTTACTGTCAAAGGGGAAAAAGTGGTTGCGGTTTTTCAAAAACAAAGAAAGCAGGCATTTATTGAGATCTTCTCTCAAATGAGCGCAAGGGACAGACGGGACTATTTGCGGATTATTAAAAAAATTTACGCCATTACCAATAAAGAAGAAAGATGATTAAAAGTGGGAAAAAAATATAAAGGATTTGTTGTAATCATCATTGCCTTTTTATGCCTGGGGGTTTTTGCTCCAAGCGGACTCAGCGGGCAAGAGAAGCAGGCAGACGCGCCAGTTAATTCGGTTACTCTGTCTTTGCGGGAGGTAAGCCGACTTGCGCTTGATAATAATCTAGATATTCAGATATCGCGCTATAACGCGTATATTGAAAGAACCCGGGGCAAAGACGCGGAGTCTGTTTTTGATACGATGCTCAATGCCCAGGTTTTTTACTTGAATGACCAAAGCAAAACCGGAAGTACCTTTGCGGGAACGAAAACAATAATTGATGAATATAAATTAGGATTGTCCAAAAAATTTCCCACAGGGACTACTTTGTCTGTGGATGTAGGTGATACGCGCGTATCCAATAATTCTGCTTTTACAACGCTTAACCCAACCCATGAAGCGAGTGTTAAGTTTTCGCTGCATCAGCCCATGGGCAGTAATTTTTTCGGGCTTATTGAGCGCGGGCGTATAAAAATCACAAGGCTTGATATCGCGAATAGCGATTTTCAGGCGCTAAGCCGAATAGAGCAGTCGCTTGCGCGGGCGCAGATCAATTACTGGAACCTGGTCCTTGCGTATCGCCAGCTGAAAATCAGCCGGCAAATGCTCAGCAGAGCAGAAACGTTTTATGAGCAGGCGCTTGATGAAAAGAAACTGGGAATGATAGAAGAGGCGGAGTTGTACGCGGCACAGGCTAATGTGCTAAGCAGAAAAAACACGGAGGCAACATTGACGCATCAGCTGCTTATTGCTAAAAATAATTTATTGCTTGATCTGCATGAAGAAGATTTGAATATGCGGGTCATTCCGCTGGATGTTTTTGCGATAAAGGATGAGTTTATTGTCGCGCAAGAACGCATGAAGCAGGTGATTGGCAAAAACCGGGAATATTTACAGGCTAAAAACAGCCTTGAGGCCAAAGGCATTAATCTGAGCATGAAAGACAATAGTGTCTGGCCTGAAATCGACTTTGAGGTTTCTTTGGCAGATAACGGTTTGGAGCTAAAACAGGCAAAGGCCTGGAACAATGTGACTGCTGAAAATAACCCGGAGCTATTTTTGGGGTTAACAGTGAGCATGCCGCTTGAAAACAGGTCGGCAAAAAGCCGGCAGGAAAAAGCACGTCTTGAAAAAACCAGAGCGCTGGTGGATTTAAAGAAAACAGAATATAAACTAATGGTGGATGTAATCAATGCTGTCGATACTATCAATAATAGAACAGAAAAAATAAAATTCAATCAGCAGATCGCCAAGCTGCAGGAAGGCAAGCTGACATTTGAAGAAAAACGTTTCGCCTCCGGCCGGTCTAACAGCGATACATTGATTCGCTATCAGGAAGATTCACTTAACGCGCAGCTGGCTTTGGCGCAAAGCCTGTTTGAATATGAACAGGCCTCTGTTGAATTAAAGCTTTTGGAAAATTCTCTGCTGGATGAATATTATCCGGAAAAATTATAGAAGTATATTTTATGAAGGCTTTGCGGCAAAACGACAAAGCCGCACGAATGATCACTAATATTTAACAAATGCTCATAAATAGCTCGTCCGGAATTTGTGTTAAATTCGTATTTTAATTTGTGTTGATTTGTGGGGACTGTGTTTTGCAACAGTTCCATAAAGGAAACAATGCCATGAAAATCGCGGAATTCTCAGTAAAAAATTCATTATTCATTAATCTGATCTCTCTTTTAATCCTTGTCATCGGGGTTATCTCAATGTATACCTTAAACAGAGAGGCCTTCCCGGTTATTGAATTTGATGAAGTTGCGGTACAGACTATATATCCGGGTGCGCCGGCTGAAGACGTGGAAAAGCTTGTAACAACTTTGCTTGAAACTGAACTACGTGAAGTTGATGATATTGAAGAGATGCTTTCCATCTCGCGCGAAGGGCTTTCTGCTATTTCCTTAAAAATGGATTCCGATATAGACGAAAATGACCGTAGAAAAATCGTCAACGATATCCAGAAGGCAGTGGATAGAGTTACGGATCTGCCTCGCGATATAGAAGACCGTCCGGTTGTAATCGAGATAAATAGCAAGATCTTTCCGGTAATAAATATAGGTTTAAGCGGAAATGTTAGCGAATTTGAGCTTCAGAATATAGCAGATGATCTCAAAGATCAGATTGAAGAGATCGATGGAGTAGCCAAGGTATCCAGGCAGGGGTATCGCGACCAGGAGTTCTGGGTGGAACCTGATCTTAAGAAGATGAGCCGGATGCATGTGAGTATTGAAGAGATAATGGCTGCTTTAAAAGACCGTAATATAACAGTGCCGGCCGGGACATTGAAAACTGCAAACGAAGACTTTGTGATTAAAACAACAGGAGAATTTACGACAAAAGAAGAAATAGGCGATGTTATTATCCGTGCTAATGATGCCGGCAACTGGCTGAGAGTTAAAGACATTGCTTTTGTGCGTTTTACCTTTGAGGACCAGGCCCGGATTAGCAAGAATTTGGGTGAAAAAGCAGTATTGCTGTATGTTTATAAAAAAGAAAAAGGCGATGCCATAAATGTTGTGGACAATACTTATAAGGTTCTGAAATCTTTTAAACAAAACCTGTCCAAGGAAGTACAAGTGAAGACCTATGATGACATGTCTTATTATATCAAAAGGCGTTTAAATGTATTGCGTGCAAATGGGATTATCGGGTTTATTATGGTTACGCTTATCCTGTTTGCTTTTTTACATTCACGCCCAGCAATATTTACCGCCATTGGCATCCCTATGGCCATGGCCACAACGCTAGGGTTCATGCACGTTCTTGGTTTGACAATAAACCTGATGACTATGTTTGGGTTGATCATTGTTGTCGGGATGATCGTTGATGATGGGATTATTATTGCTGAGAATGTGTATCGCTATTTGGAAAAGGGCTTGAGTCCAAAGGAGGCGGCAATAAAAGGCACGGGAGAAGTTATTGCACCCGTTGCTGCCACAATAATCACGACCATTGCAGCGTTTTTCCCTCTCATGTATATGGGAGGGATCTTGGGAAAATTTTTGCGCTATATTCCGCTAATGGTGATTGTCGCTCTTTGCGCCTCTGTGCTGGAAGCGTTTTTTATTCTGCCTTCCCACCTAGCAGAGTTTCTTAAGCCGGCGAAAACAGCAATAGGAGAGAGCCTAAAAACCCGCAAAGATATTCACACGATATTTATTATGACGATCGTTTCTGCTGTTATCGGGGCTCTAGCTGCTATGATGACAGGCAGCAGCCCGATAGGTGTTATATTTCTGATTTTATTGGTCGGGGCATGCGCGATAGTGTTCAAGAAATATCCTGTTTTGGATGCGATGATAGCTTACTATAAGAAACTGCTTGAGACGGCACTGAGTAAAAGATATGCTGTGGCTGCGGGCATCACAGGTGTTTTACTAGTCTGTCTTTTTGTGCTCGTGTTTGTTTTGCCCAAGGCGATGTTTAGCGGCAAAGGTATTGAAGAGATGATTGTGCGTGCGGAAGCTCCGATAGGCACACCGCTTGAAAAAACTAATGAAATGCTAAAGCCGGTAGAGGAATTATTTCGCTCTATGCCGGAAAAATATATTCAGACATTCATTACCACCGTTGGTTCAATCGAAGCAGGCCGCGGCATGGGCGATCCAAACGCGAAAGCCGGCTCGCATGTCGCGCAAATTCATGTTTATCTCACTCCAATGCAGACGCGAGATAAAGGGCCTGAAGAGATTATGGCTGACTTGCGGCCTGAACTTACAAAGATCAAGGGGTTTGAAAAACTGTATTTTTATGAACTAAAAGAAGGGCCTCCTGTAGGACGCGATATTGAGTTTAATATCCGCGGTGATGATCTGGGGAAGCTGCGAGAGCTAGCTGTTGCTATCAAGCAGCATATGCAGGGCTTTGAGGGTGTTTCTGATGCGGCAGACAGTTTGGATTTGGGCAATCGCGAATTGCGGATTGTGGTTGATCGGGAAAAGGCAAAGCAGGCGCAATTAGGCGTTAGGCAGATAGCCTTGAGCATGCGTAATGCCTTTGAGGGCGGGATCGCGACGTCTATCCGCAAGACAAAAGCAGAAGAAGAGATCAATGTTCGGGTAAGGGTACCTGACTCAGAACGCACAAGCCAGGCGGTGTTTGATAAATTGAGCATTCCAAATGCCCGAGGCAACCTTGTGCCATTAAAACAAGTGGCGCATATAGAATTGTCTCAAGGCCTGCGCTCTATATCTCATCTTGATGGGAAAAGATATATTCAGGTAGGTGCAAGCGTAAATCAGAAAGTGATAAAATCAGAAGTACTGGCGAAAAAAATACTTAAAAAGTTTGATAACATTGCGAAAGATTATCCCGGTTATTCCATCCGCCTTGGAGGAGAAGAAAAAGAAAACCGCGAGGCGTTTAAGGATCTGATGATATCATTTTTGATTGCTGTACTGGCCATATTTATGATTCTGGCAACTTTATTTAAATCGCTTATACAGCCGTTTATTGTAATGCTGGCTATTCCTTTTGCTTTGATCGGTGTTGTTGTTGCTTTGCTTGTGCACGGCGAGTCTTTGGGGTTGCTGGCCTTTATCGGTATTGTCGGACTTGCCGGGATTGTGGTAAACGATTCGATAGTGCTTGTAGACTTTATA
The DNA here is from genome assembly GCA_023136735.1 of Candidatus Omnitrophota bacterium. Taxonomy (GTDB): domain Bacteria; phylum Omnitrophota; class Gorgyraeia; order B26-G9; family B26-G9; genus JAGLQQ01. The sequence goes on from JAGLQQ010000022.1 coordinate 5,218, forward strand.
AATAAATTGCGTAGAGAAGGTGTCTCGCGTCGTAATTCAATAGTACAGTCAGGCGTGCTGCGTTTTCGTCCGGTAATGCTGACAACGCTCACTACTGTAGCCGGATTAAGCACTGTGGCTTACGGTATTGGAGGCTTTGATCCGTTTCTTCGGCCTATGGCGCTTTCGATTTCCTGGGGGCTGGCTTTTGCCACAGGAATTACACTTGTTGCCATGCCTTGTTTTTACGCGATTATCGATGACATTACGCAAAAAATTGTATGCCATCCGACAGTGCGTAAACTAAGCAAATCAAACGGCGTGAAGTGTGAAGAGTTCGATGAAAAGCAATGATGGCTAATAGCTAATGGTCGATAGAAAAACTGTGCTATCCTGAAATAGGTTGACAGAAAAGGGAGTAAATTGTTCGGACATGAAAACTGTTTTTACTC
>JAGLQQ010000220.1 GCA_023136735.1 Candidatus Omnitrophota bacterium
ACTCCTAGACAGAAAACACTTTTCCTTGGCACATTAAACAGATCGGGGGAATTGTATTTGCGAATTTTAAGCAGTTGATTTACAAGGATGTGTAAAATTTAAGACAAAAAAACTAAATATAGTAAAAAAGGAAAGAACATCTCAGCTGTTAATTTTTCTCTTCTTCAGAATCGCTATCAATTATCGTTACAACACCTACCCTAATATTTTTTTGAACTAAGGCAACTGCTTCACTATCTGTACTAACCTCAATGAGACAATTATATACCTCTGAAGAAGACTTTGCAAAAGGAACATCCCCGTCCCAAGTAGCGGAAAAAGACCATTCCTGCATCCGTTTTTGCGCCTCTTCGTCAATTATTTTCTCATCAACGATAGATACTTCTACCGGCAGATTTATTTCATCGGCTATTGTCATAGTAACAAATACAAGCTTTGGTTCCTCTAATGTGGTAAAATAAAAAATCGTTCCGCTTATCTTCATGCTCTGCCCCAACTGCTTATTTACAGGATTATTTTCCAAATTTAACCCGCCTAGCTTCAACTTATCCGCAAATGAGCTATCTGCTATCAACATGAAAATCAACAATTCCAAAATTAAAAGTATTACTAATTTATTATTTTTAAATATTTTTTTCATTTTAATTCCCTTGCCATTTTCTTAAAACATATTTTTTGAATGTTGGAGCTGACGGATCGTCAGCTAATGATTTATCAAAGTGGTAATTAACATTGCTGGCTAAAAAAATCGACTTGGCCACAATACTGCCGTAATAGTCAGTAAAAGGGCCCACCCCACAATCCGCATTAGGCATATAAACATTCCCGAAAAACTGACCCTGCGAACCCAGGTCAAAAGATGTTACGTTATTAGTACCGTAAATAGTAAACTGCTTCGGATCACAACTTAAATTCACAACTTGCGCAAACGAGCTAAAAGCCAGAGTATCATTGATAATTAATGAGATTGTTGCCGTGGGGGAAATGATCATTGTACTGTGAGTTTCAAAATTCATAGCTCCATCTAAATACAGGGTAACATCGGCATCGACTATTAAGGTCGAATGATTACCTAAAGTTATGGAATCATATTCTCCGCTTGAGCTGATTGTTACCGTACCATTCGCTGGAATATCAAGCGCACCTTGATAAGGCAGGAGCCCTGAAATATCCGATACTGCGTATGGTGAATTAGTCTTTGATAGTGTGCCTGTAGTACCCGTAATAGAACTCCCCGGGCTCATGTTTATAGCGGTCAATAGGTCACCGCCAACTCCTATAGTTACATCCCCATTAACGACAGCGCTTGACCCTAAGCTGGCCGCATAAGGCGTAGAATTACTTATGGAGTTGGTAATCAAATCGCCGGCTGAGCTCACATTCGCGCCTCCATACACCCCAAGGCGCGTATCATAACTGTCGACATAGACCGAAGGAGCAAGATCAATACCTTCAATAGCAAACATAGCCTGCTTAAAAAGAGTCTCCTTTTCAATAAGCACTTTAACGGTTCTATCTGAAATAGTGTTAGCCTGGTTAGGGAAAAAGCCTCTGGATAATATTTCATATTTATTGAACCCTACGTAAGTTACGCTTACTATATATTCACCGATAACCGGGCCTGCGGGAATACTGATTGTATCAGTTTTAACCTTTGTGGTTATTCCTGTCCAGCCATCAGCAGCAAGAAAGTCTGTTCCCCCATGAGCAACTTCCCAAATCGCGAATTCAATTCCTGCCTCAGCAATATGCATGGCTTCCACATCAGCATAAGTTATCAATGATAGCTGCGAATTTGAGCGCACTACAGCAACGTATGCTGAACCCAACACTATCAGCCCTACAGTAACAATAAGCGCCAAAAGCAATGCAGCACCGCTTTCCCTATTCCTTGAAGTTTTAAGTTTTTTAAGCATAGCTAATATTCCAAATTACGCAATGTGATTCCTGTTGTTGCAACAAAAAGCAAATTTCTTCCACCTAAAACCTGACTACCTGCACTTAAGCTAATACCTACATTAGCTACCGAAGAAAGCGTCCCAACAAAAGACAGCCCAGTTCCACCTGAACTAAACACCAAGAACATAATGTCCCTGGCAACAATATAAATACCAGAGGTTCTCGCACTCGAAGAATCAGCTGCAACTACCCGCTCTAATATTGAATTATCACTGTCATTTAAATGGTATACAATATAGTCATATCCAGTAATCATATCACCCGCAGCACTAATTGCGGGTAATCTCAAAACAACTTCACTATTTGATGTCGTGTAAGTCTTTGCACCTATTGTTCGTGAATTTTCCAAAGATACTGCCCACTTAATGTCCCTTCTGAGCCATTGCATAGCCTGTCTGGACTGAGCCTGTAAATTTAATAATTCAACTCCTGTAATAAAACTTCTCTGGCAGCCTATAGACACACTAATGATAACAGTAGTTATCCCCATTAATAGTGCCGTTGAAACAAGAACCTCAACTAAAGTAAACCCTCTTTTCCCTTTCATTAGATTAAGAACTCATCCCTCCACTAGTTACGTAGGTCACTAAACTTTTACTTAAGGTACGGCCTGAATCGGAATCCCAGCTAAGCGTAACCGTCACCCTGATAATCAGATCATTAGGGGCAGTACTGCCAAAAGGATAATCAACCGTTATCTGCCCAACAGGATTATCCAGCTGAATAAAGCCTGTCGAGTTAAAGGTACTTGTAGGGAAGAAATTAGTAATAATATCATCAAAGTGTGTCTGGCGGATCAGCTCAACCTGCTCTTCAAGCATACCAATAACCATATCATTGGATTCAATTTGTACGATAAACACCGACCCTTTTGAAAACAGCATCAGCACGCCGGCTAAAGATGCCCCCATAACCATCATAGCAACCATAAGCTCAATCAATGAAAATGCCTTGCTTTTTTTACTCTTCATAATAATAGAACCAATCATTTAATGTTGTTGCTAGTTTAAAAGTAATAGGTAGTAGTATAAAGTATACCACACTCAAGCGAATTTTTAAATAAAAAAAAAGAATAACAGTCAGAGGGTGACTTTGGCTATCCCTTAACACACCAAAAAGGTGTGGTAAAAACTATTTATAAGATTCTTCTAGTTTGCTGATTGACTCTTTCTTCCCGCATGATTTTCTGCGCATCATAGTACTCTTGCCAGATAGTATAATATTTAGTACTTATCCACTTTCCGCGAACAAATGCCTTTACAACCCTATCTGTTTGTATTTCAACCAGTATTGGGCATTCTTCCATTCCGGCAAATATTAAAACTTCCTTAAAGCGATTATAGTCAATCATTACTCTAAATACCCCCCTGCTTCAGATAAAAATAGCACTAATTATGCCAAAATTAGTACTATTTAACGCAAAACTTATAACTGGCTTATTAGTAGAATATTAAGTTGATTTTAAAAGGAAATATAGCAGATTTATTACATTGAAGATGTCTAGTAATTTAAACATATTACAATATCAACTTAAAAATATCTACTTTTTGAGACGGTTTAAAGAAAGCTTTAAAGAATTATATGATTTGTAGTATTATAGTCTTTGCTTAAATATACCAAATACAAAAAAAAGCCCATAAGCAATATGGCTGGATATTCTTGCCACACTCACAGGAAGCACAAGCTTTAAAATCTCAGCAAAACTTTTCCGGCTTCTTTGCCAAAATAGAGTTATTAAAGTAAATAAAGCTATCAAAGCCATATAAAGCAACAATGCGGCAAAGTAAAAAAGAGCAAGCCCATGAAAGACAACTGAAGCGATTGCTCCTAGAACAATAACTGCTAAAATCTGAATCGGTAAATAAGTGAGCATTTCAAAGGGTTTATGAGAAAGTCTTCTAGCAAAATATCCTTTATGCAGGGCATAATCTGCAATCTGCCTTATATGCCAGTGACCTAGATCATATTCGCTTATTTTCTGCTCATGAATAGAATCTATTTCCAGCAGCTCAATTCCTGCATTAAAATTATAAATCCTATTTTGACCTCTTTCTTGTAGCCAAGTAACCACACCGGTAGTAAATATCGGCATTTTCTTCCCAGGCAATTGTATTTGAAAACGCAATAAGCCTCCAGGAAAAATCGCTTTATCAAAAGCAGCTTTAAATCCTCCCCGGCTTGAATCAAGCACCATTAAGCCTCCACTCTTATTATCAGCCTGAGAATAAAATTCTCCGCTGATTATAGAATTTGCCCTTTTATATTTTCTTTTTTCAATGCTCATCCTGGTTCCCCAAAAACAAAAAAAGCAACCTCACCACTCCTTGGTTGCATTTAGAAACTATCCTTAAAAACATTATATTTGTTTTCTATCCTTTGTCAACACATCTCATTTTTTGGTTCTTTTTTGTTTAGAGGATAAAAAAGAACCTGATTTCACAGATTAAAACAAGATTAAAAAGATTCGCATTCCATAAAAACAGGCAATCACTGTAATCTATTTTTATCATTGTAATCATGGGTTGTTCTTATTTATATCTTATGCTCATTTTATTACAAAAGCTCTTCCACTCTAAATAAGAACAGCCCTATTTTTTCACTAATACAAGAAGCATTTTAAAGCGCTCCACTGCCTTAAGAGAATGAGGCTTATCAGCAGGCATAATAATCATTTCCCCTTTATTTAGCTCATTTAACTTCTTATCGATAAAAATATGAGCCTTACCATCCAGCACATATACAAAAGCATCAAAAGGAGCTGTATGCTCACTTAATTCTTCATCTTTTTCAAATGCAAATAATGTAACAGTGCCTGCCTCTTTTTTAATTAATGTCCTGCTGACTACTGTCCCTTGCTGATACTCAACTAAACTCTCCATATTTTTAACACCAACAATAGAGTTACTATCAGTCATCTTTACTAGCCCCTCATTTAAGTTACTTTAATCAGCAAGTATTAGCTTTTTATATATTCTAAGTGAGCTGTCAACGACATCAAACACCTGTCTTGCCTCACCCAGTAGGCTTTCCGAATTTCCCATCACAAAAAACCCGTCTTGTCCAAGCGTCCCATGAAACTTCATAATCAAATATTCCTGCAAACTGCGATTAAAATAGATAAATACATTACGGCAAATAACCATATCCACTCCCATTACCCCTTGGTCATGGATAAGATTAAGCTCTTTAAAAGTAACAAATGCCTGCACATGCGGCACTATCTGAAATTCATCTTTAATCGGGATGAAAAAACGGCGCAGATAATGCGGATTTAAATCTTTCACACTTATCTGATCGTATCTACCAGCCTTACCCTTTGCTAAGCAGACTTTATCGATATCTGTAGCGACAATCTCAACATTTATTTCTACCTCTTCTTTTTCCAGCAACTCATAAAGCATAATTGCAAGAGAATACGGTTCTTCCCCGTGAGAACATCCGGCACTCCAAATCCTGATCTTTCTCATGCTGCCCTTTAGCTGCTTTTTTCTAGCAATAAGCTCAGGAAGTATTTCTGTCCTTAATTTATCCCATACAGCAGCATCGCGGAAAAAAGAAGACACATTAATGGTTAAAACCTCAAAAAGCTTCTCATATTCCTCAGACGAATGGATTAAAACTTGTAGATATTCAGAGTAAGAGTTAGCATTTCGCGCGCGCATTCTCAAAGCAATTCTTCTTTTTAATACTTTGTCCCGATACTGAGAAAAATCAGCCCCTCTATCTGCTTTTATTTGCTGCATTAATAATTTATATGCTTGATTCCTATCCTGCCCTTCCTCATGACGAGGCTCTTTACCAATAACAGTTATTGCCGCTACAAGCTCTTTAAGGACCAAAGAAGATTGATCAACTCTTATCTGCTGCATAATCGTTTGAATTGCTCCTGAATCCGTAGTTACATATTTGGCAGGTAATCTCGAAAGGGCATAGGCGATAACATCTTGACGGCAAAGTTCACAAGTACAAATATCAAAACGCAAAGCTAGCATTTCATCAAGATACTTTTTTACAATATCTTCCATGATGTTACGTGCTTGCATTTATTTTAACTCCCTTTACTTATAATTAATCTTCCATTGGCTGATGCAAAGGGTGATTCTTAATGTCCTCTAATACCTTCATTAATTCTTTAAGTATTTCAGAGGATTGCTCAACCTTTACCTGATCAATCAAAGTGTACATAGCTCCGCTATCGGTTGTAATATACTTAGCAGGTAAAGTGCTTAAAACCCTGGACAAGATTGCATCAATGCATTTGCTGCATTTACAAATTCCCGGATTACTGGAGAGAATCGCATCAAGGTGGTTTTGAACTATTTCCTCCATAATATTATGCGCGTTCATCTCTTAAGCGCTCCGTCAATCTTCTCTCGCAGTTTTGAGACATTTAAAAGCTGCTTACGCATAGTTTTTGCAATCTGCTTTACTGTCACAGGCTCAAGCACCAGGAAAAAAGAACCGGTTATCTTTCTCTCCTCGTCCGTAAATGTCATTGTATGCACATAAATTGTATCGTCATCACTAAAGTTTACCATCCCTAGCTTAAGTACCTCTTTAAGAGGACCGCTTGATAAAACAGGAATCGAAGGGATTACAGAGACCTCCATAAGCAAACTCATCGCACCCGTATAAGCAGAAACAACCACATTCCCAATCTCTTTTATCGTAGATACTCCAAGCTCAGTAAGAAACCCTGTAGAATGCTTGCCTTTGGCAGCAAATATTGAAACAAACTCATAGGCACTTTTTTCTCGAAACAAAAGAGAAACCTGCCCTAAAATCCCTGAAAGTATACGGCAATGAACTCCAATAACGATATTATCTCTTCCCTTCAGCAACCCCTCCATATCTTTAAACCTAACTATATCTAAAGTAGGTGCCTCAAGGTCTATAGATCGGTCAATCATCTGTGAAAAAGCGTGAGTCGAATTGCACGCACAGATACTGCCGACTTCAATTACAATGTCTTTTTCCGTAATCAGCTTTTTTTGCTTCATTATTCCCCTAAATTTTAATTATTCCTCTATATACCTTGAATTATTTTAACACTCATTCTCTTATTTTGCAAATACTTTTCGATACTTTTCGATAC
>JAGLQQ010000221.1 GCA_023136735.1 Candidatus Omnitrophota bacterium
CCCATAGCATCTTCACGTTTCGCCTTCGGCCTAACAAACTAGAGGATAATTATTAGCATTCAGCTAAATTTAAACGAGATAAGCGCTCTTTAATAATATCAACAAATTTCCCTTGTGCCTCTCGTGCGATTTTTGAATTCGCGATTATTGCTTCCATTAAATTCAACTTCTTTTCAAATGTTTCATATCTAATTTTTATTGGTACGTTAAGATATTCTGCTAACTTATCAAAATCCTCTCTTTTTAATTTATTTTTTTTCCCATTGATCGTTAACGCAGAATCATCTTCGTCAGGAATCACCAATTTTGAACAAATAATATCATAGACAGGCGTTAACCGAATCGTTTCTTTATCTTTGTGCGCGATTGAGTAATTTTTTAAATGAGCATCTCCATTTCCAATAATAAAACTGAAAACCACTCTCTCAAAAAATAATTGCTTGTCATAACCAGGAGCTGATGATATGTCATTTAACTTTCTGCCAATTTGCTCAACAGAACCCTTGTATTTGTCTCCTAATGCTAAAATCTGAGCAAACTCTTCCTGATGGATCTTTCTTCCAGAGTCTCTATCAAATCTTTTTATAATATATGCCCAGCTCCCATCGTTCAATCGCAATAAACAATGTGGAGGAACATCTATTTTAAACTCTGCCGCAATGTCCATGCAGCACTGCTCATTCTCAGGGATATTAGAAAAAGCTGAAGTTTGTGGTTTTAGGATATATTCTCCTCCTTTGGGAACAGAAATCAGCGAATTATTTCTTCTATCTAGCTTTACAGATAGTTTTGGCTGTACCCCCGAAATGGATAATTTACCTGTTACTTTTTGAGCTTCTCGGGAAATATCCTGTAATCCAAACTCTATTACTGGCAGCTTAGAAGTATTAAATATTGTTTTAATGAGTTTCTTGTCCATTATCCACCTAATCTATGTGTCGAACAGTTACCGCTCCTATTGTATCTACGCTGGTCGTACAAAGTAAAAGTCCAAATAAATCATTTCTATCAACCTTTTGAGTAGCAGAAACAATATCCAAATACCAGCCTTCAGGCAAAAGGCCTCGAAAAAAAGGAAATAACTCTTTCGCTTCATACGGCTCTTGCCTTGGAGGTAATAATACGGAAATTCTAATGTTTTGTTTTAGAAATTCCTGATTGTATTCAAAAATAAAGCCCGTTTTTGTTTCGCTAATGTAACCAGCCAAATCATCCTTAAAAAAGACTTTTGCTTTTCTAGTTTTCGCCACAATTACACATCCAATCAAAGTTTTCTATTTTTATGCTCAGATTCCATCTTTTCATTTCGTATTAATTCTATATGAACACCCAAGAAATCTAATACTTGATTAAGTTTATCTAGCCGAATAGTAGGCTTGCCTCTTTCAAGTTCTCTTAAAAAACGTAATCCTACGCCTACCCTTTTTGCAAATTCAATTTGACTTAAGCCCAGGGTTTTTCGCAAAGTTTTAACTTGGATATTAATTAAAAGCTGATTCATTGTAATTGAAATATACCACCTTTCGGGTATAATTGCAATTAATTTTTTAATTTCTTGTACCCTTTCGGTGACTATAAAAAATTAATTGCACCTCATCGGGTATCCTTTTTTCAATATTTGGCTATTTCAGCCACTAATTATACCCGATAAGGTATGTTTATTCAGTATTACTTAAAAGAAATTACCTGGACCGAGAAATGAGTAAAAAAACGGGTTATTCTTCCCCTTTTTTCAACAAGCGGCTTATGGTTGAATAATACGGCTTTAGTAGGCAGATTATATGGTCTAATTCCCTGCCTCATAATATCAAAAAAACCTATCTTTCTCT
>JAGLQQ010000222.1 GCA_023136735.1 Candidatus Omnitrophota bacterium
TTAAAATGTCCCCTTTTTCACGACAGTTCTTCTACCGATTCTAATAACTCTTCCAGCGTATCGCCTTTTAGCAGAAATCTATCTGCAATACGCGCGTATATCGAATCCTTATATCTCTGAAATCCCGTATAAATTATAATCTTAGACTTCGCTGAAATGGTTTTAATACAAAAAAACGGCTCGATGCCATCTTTTTCAGGCATCATTAGATCTAGAATTATAATGTCAGGTGATTTTTCTTTTAAATAGTATAACAACTCGTAACCGTTACTAACTACTTCAACAAAATAGCCCTTTTCACTTAATATGTCCTTAAGGGTCTCGCGAATACTCTGATTATCATCGGCTACGACTATACTGATTTTTTTTTGCATAATTATTTAGATCGCTTGTCTTTTATCATATTATTTCTAAAAACACCTTAACTATTTCAGGGTCAAATTGTGTACCAATACCTTCTTTGACAATCTTTAGCGCTTCTTTTTTACTGTAGGCCTTTCGATACGGCCTGTCCGAAATCAACGCCTGATAAACATCCGCCACCGCGATAATCCTTGCTCCGAGAGGTATATTTTCTCCCTTAAGCCCGTTCGGGTAACCGAAACCATTAAACCTCTCGTGATGGTGAAGGACCATGAAAGCAATTCCCTTCAAAAAATGCACACATCTTAGTATCTCTACCGAAATCTGGGGATGGGTTTTTATCTTATCAAAATCCCTTTCTGTAAGCTTTTCTTTTTTGTGCAGGATTTTATCAGGAATGCCAATCTTGCCCAAATCGTGCAATATGGCGGTATGCTTCAGGTTTTCTATCTCTTTGTCCGATAGCTTGAGTTTTTTGCCAATCGCAACAACTATAGAGCCCATACTTTCGGCATGCTCGTTTGCATAATAATCTTGGGATTCTATGGCTTTAGCAAAAGCATAGATAGCCTCCAGCAAGGTCTGATTAACCCTATTTTTCATCATGAGAAGCTTTTTCTTCAATTGCTCAACATTCTCTTTTTCGAGTTTTCCGCTCTGATTACTTACTTGCTCTTTGAATATCTCTACCTCCGCGAAATCAGCCAATCTGTTACCACCCATCTCTTTCGCAGCCTGCAGCGCCTTATCAGCCGAATCTACAAGGGTCATCCCCGTATCCATACTATCTTCTGGAAAACTAACCAGCCCTATACTTGTTTTTAATTTTATTTTTTTTCCTTCTGGATCAAAAACATGCGCGCCCAATCTATCCAACAGTCTTCCAGCAAAGCTAATAACTCTAGCCTTAATAGTATCAGGTAAAAGAATAAGAAACTCCTCACCGCCATAGCGAATAACTATATCGTTATCCCGGGAAGAGTCCTTCAAGCACTGTCCGAATTCCCTCAGGATCAAGTCTCCAAATTGATGTCCATATATGTCATTTACGGATTTAAAGTAATCTATATCTATCATTATTACTGAAAGTGAAAGTCCATATCTCTGCGCCCTTTTAAATTCCGATGATAGCCTTTCCTTCAGATACCTGTAATTGTAAAGGTTCGTAAGCGGATCTTTCATGTTAAGCTCTTTAAGCTTATTCAATAGATCTTTATTGTTCAGCGTAAGCTCCTGCGTCTGGAGCGCTTTTTTAATGGTTATCTTTAGCTCATCTAAATTAAGCGGCTTCTGCAGATAGCTAAACGCCCCTTCGTTAAGGGCGGCGATAGAATTCTCCACAGAGGCATACCCTGTAAATACTATCATGGCGGTAACACTATTGGCCTTTTTTAACTCTTTCAATAATTCCAATCCTGAACCATCAGGAAGGTTAAGATCAACTAACGTCACATTGTAAAATTCCTCAGCAAGCTTTTCTTTTCCAAGGGCAAGAGTTCCCGCGCTAATTACCGTATAGTCCTCTTCGCTTAGCACATTTTTCAAACTTTCACATATATTCGCGTCATCGTCAACGATAAGCACTCGGACGTTTTTATGCATTTTTACTCTCCCCTAGAGGCAATCTTATTGTCACAGTAGTCCCTTTACCAACTTTACTCGCGACATCGATACTACCATTATGCGCCGCTATTATAATTTTGGAAATCGCAAGGCCCAACCCCATTCCGCTTGGCTTTGTGGAAAAAAACGGATCGAAGATCATTTTCCTGTCTTCCTCTTTTATCCCGAAACCAGTATCTTCAAAAACGATGTTCACGGAGTCATCCGACCTACTCGCCTTTATTATCAAGCTATCCTTTTCTCTCATTGCCTGCAGGGAATTTAAAATTATATTGTTAAAGATGCGTTCAAGCTGCACTCTATCTGCCTGTACCGACGGTAAATCCTTCTCTATCTTAACAACAACCTTTATTGTATCGAGTATCTGAAGTTTATCAATGGTTCCCGATAAAAGGCCTTCCAGCTTGACCGACTTAAATTCCGGAGGCCTATTTTTCGCTAAACTTGTAATATTATCGATTATCTTTACAGACTCCGCAATTTCTTCATCCAACATTCTAATATATTTTTTTACCTTCTCATCTCCATCCTGTAATTTCATTCCAAGAAAATAAACCGTATTCTTCATGGCACATAATTGATTTTTAAACTCATGGCCTATTATACTGGAAAACCTGCCTAAAGCGGCAAGGCTTTCGACATGGACCAGCCTTTCCTGCAACTTCTTTAATTCCCTCATATCCTTCAGCACTCCAATAATTCCAAACACCTCCCCTTTTGGATCCCGCATAATTGAGGCATTAAACTGTATTGGTATATTTACTTTATCTTTAGATAAGCATATCAGCTCGTAATTCTTTAGATACCCGGTTTCTACTAATTTGCTAAGTTTTGCGCCTTCAAAAGATGTTTCCCGTTCAAATAATTGTTTAGCATGCATACCAACTATCTCTTCTTCCTTATAACCCAAAAGCCCGCAG
>JAGLQQ010000223.1 GCA_023136735.1 Candidatus Omnitrophota bacterium
GAGAGGCTTAAGAGGCTCTCTATGATCGCGGTCGAATTTGCAACTTCAGACTCAACTCTATCAATATGGTCATTAAGTTTCTTATCCATGCTGCTGCCGAGTTTCATCTTGATATAATAAGCAGAGCTGCTGATGACATTTAAGGGATTACGAATCTCATGCGCAATACTTCCCGCTAATTGCCCCAATACCGCCAGTCTCTCAGCGATAAGCAGATCCTCCTGCGTCTTGCGCAGCTGACTGGTCCTCTCCGAGACCATCTCTTCGAGATGTTCCTGATGTTTCTGCAGTACTGCTTCCGACTGTTTCATCTTCTCCAATAATCTGGCGTTCTCCAGAGAAATAGCCGCTTCGTAGGTAAAGAAATTCGTTATAGCGGCTCTCTCCGCGGTAAAAACCGAATCGGAAAGGCGGTTTTCCAGATAGAGAACCCCCACCAGTTTATTCTGTTTAATTACCGGAAGGCAAAGGACAGATTTAAGTTTCATCTCCTGTACCTCAGGATTATCTTTAAATTCTCCCTTTTCTGAGGCATCATCAAGAAGAACCATTTTTTTGGTGCGATTGACATAATGGACAATCGCGTGGCAGATATCCCTGCAATCGTCAAATTTTTGGTTTGTAGTCCGGATGACATTTTTCTCGGTAATATGGCTTTCGGCACGGATTATTAAGCCGCCTCTTTCTTCCATAACCAAATAGCCGTGCTGGGCGCCCGAACTTTCCAAAACCACGTTCATAATCCTATCCAGCAGAACATTCTCTTCCGTCTCCGCCGGAATAATAAGGCAGGACTTAATAAGATAATTTATGTCGATATTCGGAAGTGTTAAAGCCGGTGTTGAAGCGGTAACTTTATAAACTGGTATCTTTTCTTCAAAATATTCGGGATATTTTTTTATCAGCAATATCTCTTTTCGCTGAGCGCCGCAGCTTTTATATAAGCGCGCAGCCTCCCTTAAAAAAACACCTTTTATGCCTTCAAAATGTTGTTTCGGTTTTACATGCTTTCCGTCGGTAGCGCAAAACCACCATTTATCGCAGCTTGGCTTCTTCGTATCAACTCTCTTTTTACACGTTTCATACTCCGGACAAAATCTGCTAACATCAGAAAGTTTTTCGATAAGTTCTCCCAGACATTCATTGAGATGAGCTTCTAAAAATGTGTACCGATATTGATAAGCAAGGTTTATAGCATCAATATATAGACTCCTGGCTTCCCGCGGCTCTCCGATAATCCGCTCCAGTTCCGCGTAAATAAAAGCCAGATAAGGCCTTAATAAAGGGCCTAAATGAGCCCATGTTTCAACCTTTTTTATTAGCGGTTGAATATATGAGAGCAATTCATCCTTGGTTTTATATTTAATTTCTTCTTCATGAAGACGAAGGGCATTCAGCACCAAAAAAACATGCCATTGCCGATTCAGCACATTATCAGTCAATCCGGAAAGGTATTTTTTGACACCCTGCAAACACTCTTCGGCTTTCTCATGTTCTCCCAAATAATAATGGACAAAGCTCATATGCACATAATAACTACCCGCGGAAGCCACATGATTATCTTTTTCCCAAAGTTTTAGTTTTTCATCCATAGCAATGGGAGTATGATCTTTCTTCATCGGCTCTATCCATCCGGCCTGCATTGCCTCTGCCAAGCGGACAGAAAAATAGAGATGATACTTCTTGGAGAATTCTAAACACTCATGGGCGCATTTTTCTATTCTCCTCAAATCACTTCCCTGCACCTGAAGGTTCCACATAAGCGGCCCATAGGAAAGTCCCGCGTTGTAAAGGTCTCCGGAATTTTTGCCGCACTGTATTGATTTCAGACAATAATCGATTATTTCCTCGGGGTGACTCCTCGAATGCGCGTTGCACCATACGATTCCATTCATCCCTCGCGTAGCGCCGAAGGTGTTAGGATGTCTCTGGCTTAAATCGCGCGCGAGGTCTTCGTATTTAAATGCCTTTTCAAATTCACCTTTTTCGGCCAGACAAAGGCCCATGATAGAGAATGAATAAATAACCGACTCATCCATACCGCCAGCTAAACAGTGTTGGGTTGATTGGGCGGCCGAAAGATAAAACTGCGGAACAAACCCCGACATGTAAAGATCGGGAATAAGTTCACTATAAAACGCCAATTCTATCTTGCTCTTTCTGTCCTTGGTAAACGGAATATTAAGGATAGTATTCCATACATCTATATTCTTGGATTCTATATCCTTCATTATCTCGTCTCTTTTCCTCTCCGCTTCCTCAGCGTTATCAGGAATTGATTTGTTGAAATAGGCAAGCCCGCGATTTGCGGTCTCTATAGCTTTTATGAAATTGCCGATCGAAGAAAGCGAGGTAGTCTGCTCCGCGAGACACTCCGCCCTGTCGAGATTTGTCTTCGCGTTCTCGAGTAAATAGTTAAGCAACTGTTCCGAATTATCGTATCTACCGCACATCAGTTCTGTCTTTGCCGATTTCTGATATATCTTAAAGGTCTTCTCATATTGCGTTTCCCAGCAATCCGGGGACAAAAGCTCTCTTGCCAGCTGAAAATATTCATTAGCCGCTTCCGAAGCCAATGCGTCCAAAGCTTTGTTGCCAGCGTGATAGTTTATATCCGATAACCGGTACGCCATGGGCGGTTCCAAAGCAGAAGGATTTCCAAGGTTTAAGTGAGCGGTCATCGAAAAAATATTGAACAGGCTGTCGATCCTCTCTAAATCCACTCCTTCAGGCATGCAGGATAACAAACGTGTCCCTACCGTCCAATGAATCCGGCGCCTTCTCTCCGGTTCTATCGCGCTTAAGACTGCTTCCTGCACCCTGTCGTGAACAAACTGCAAGTCGTCTTTATTCTCCATCAAAAACCCCTGAGCCAGAGCGGGTTTTAACATCTCAAAGGTATTTAGTAAAGTTATTTCCTTAATCATAGCGATCTCGGTAGGAGAGAAACGGTTGCCCATGCAAGCACAATATTCGAGCAATTCTATAGTCGCGGCGGGGAGTTTCTTGATCCTGGAGCTAAAAAGCGCGACAACTGTAGGCGGCATGTCCGATTGCCTTATCTTGTTGACATCCCACTGCCAATGCCGGTTTTCATCCAAGTACATAAGATTCTTGGTATTAAGGTAAGAAAGTATTTCGCTTACGAATAAAGGATTACCTTCGGAAAGATTAGCTATGAAAATAGAGAGTTCTTCGGTT
Source organism: Candidatus Omnitrophota bacterium (assembly GCA_023136735.1). Classification (GTDB taxonomy): domain Bacteria; phylum Omnitrophota; class Gorgyraeia; order B26-G9; family B26-G9; genus JAGLQQ01. Next base: position 3,202 of record JAGLQQ010000223.1, read on the forward strand.
TGAGAAAGAGGCGACTCAAGAATATAAGATACCATCTCATGGCAATGTTCGCACTCCAAAAGCTTAAGTCTCGTCTCTCTAAACGGACTTTTTTGTTCTTTGATATCCCGGATTAGACGAGTCAAATGATGATCAGCGGTTACTTCATTATGGCGATAAGCCCCTATAAAGAAGAGGTAGTTATAATCTTGATGGTTAGCAAAAAGATTATTTAAAAAATCAAAGGTCGCGGTATCGCACCATTGAAGATCATCAATAAATATAGTAAGGGGATTCTCTTCATTGGCAAGGCAGGCTAAAAACTGCCCGAAGAGCTCGTTAAAACGGTTTTTCGCCTCTACAGGCGGAAGAGAGTTAACCTCGGATTGCGGCCCTATTAATACTTCAAGCTCAGGAATGACCTCAGTTATAATCCTGCCGTTAGTTCCCAGCGTCTTTAGTATTTTATCTTTCCGGAACTCACCCCTTTCGTCGCTTTCCGTTAAAAACGTCCCTATCAGATTGCGCAAGCTCTGAATAAGCGCGCTATACGGTATGTTCTTTTGGTAGAGATCGAATTTTCCCGAAGTAAAATAGCCGCGGCGTTTGACTATCGGCTTTTGAAGCTCCTGAATAAGGCGGGTCTTTCCGATACCCGGTAAGCCTGATATAAACATCGAACGGAAGAAGCCTTCTGCGGCCTGGTTATATTCATCCAAAATCATCTTCGCCTCATCATCTCGTCCGACCATTTTCGAGATAAATGTAACACGGCGCGTATAATCGCAAACGCCAAGAGAAAACCCATCGATAGTTCCTTTTGCCTCATATTCATTACGGCATTGGATAATGTCCGCGAGTAAACCTGTGGCGCTAAGATAACGTTTTTCCGGCTGCTTGAGTATAAGCTTTGCGACTATCTTGCTTACCATCTCTGGGATCTCGGGATTTATTTCAGTAACATACGGCGCTTCTTCCGCCAGATGTGAATGTATAAGTTCCAACGGGTCAAGCGAGAGAAAAGGAAGCCTGCGCGTCAACAATTCATAAAAAATAATGCCCATCGCGTAAAGGTCCGAAGAAAAATCTACACTGTGGTTTATGCGTCCCGTCTGTTCCGGCGAGGTATACGCAAGGGTACCCTTAACAAAAACAAGGTCATAAATAAAATGGCTTACCCCCCTGACATCTAGTGAAGATATAAAATCGATCAGCCGGATATCAAAGCTCTTCGGATGAATCAGTATGTTATGCGGTTTAAGCCCTCCGTAAATAATACCGCTCTCGTGGACTTTATTAACAGCCTGGACCAAAAAGCAGCTTATGGTAAAGAAATCTGTGAGAGAAATTTTCGGCTGCGCGGATTCCCATTCGTTAAGAGGAACTCCGTCAAAATACTCTCGCACAATAAACCGAGTATCTTCTATTATTTCAAAAGAAAGAGGCCTTATAAGCAAAGGGTCATTCAGAACCTTAAGCCGCTCAATCTTTTGCCGAAAATGCAGTTTCTGATACTCAGGCAGGAATCCTACTTTTAGAACTTTCAGAACAAGCGGACGTTCGGGGAATTTTTTATGGAAGACCTTATAGACCACCGATTGCGGCCCCTCTCCTAATTTTTGAACTATTTCATAATTAGAGATTGAGACTTTTTTGACATTCATTTTTTTTAACATGTCCTTAAGTATATAATTAAGCTGTAAAAAAACTCTCTTGTATCAAACGGTACTTATTAAAACGACATGAAGCCTTTTAGAATAGCTTATTAATGATATTAACATTTTATTGCAAAAAAATCAATATCCACCTCTTTACATGTCAACCTCTTTACATTCCTTTTTTCTCAGTTAAAGGCATCTCTTCAGTATTATTAATACTCTCAATAATCTTTTTCAAATCAGAAGCATTCTGCTGGGCCATTTCCAAACTGGCCTGAATTAGCAGCAATGCAATACTTTTACGTAATACCTGCAACATATCAGTATTCTTTCTTTTTTACTTAAAATTGCTTTAAAAACATATATCCAATGATCTTATTAAGTATATCACAGGTTAAAGCGTTTTACACCCCAAAGGACTATCCCCCTCGGGGTACAAAATAGGATTAAAAGAACTCCGCGAAAAATTAGGCTCTTTCTTATTTAGTGTGGACTTTGAATAAAGATTATGGGGGAATTTTTAAGCGCGTT
>JAGLQQ010000224.1 GCA_023136735.1 Candidatus Omnitrophota bacterium
TTAGAATAATTTGTAATTACTTCAGATTCAAAAGATTGCCTCGTTACTAGAATCTGCGGGTATTTTTCTTATTAGCAACATATAACTAGTTGGTATTAATTGAGTTGGGGGTAACTATTCCGTTTAAAAAGTAACTATCAGTTTATTGGAACGGTCAGTTATCCTATCAAAAGCGTAGTTTTGGCTATTTAGTTTTAAGTATGAAAAGGTGATGGATGGCTGTTGAGAATGCCTGTCCGCCAATCTTTATGGCGGGAGTAAATACAATTTCACCTGGCTGTTTGCCGCGATTTCCCCTCATAAACAACTTTTTTACCTTTTAAGTGATTATCCAATTCTTTCTAAATACTTACTACCCCTTGTTTTTATCTTCTTTTGCAGAATTCTATTTAGGAATTAGGGTTTAGTCTGAGTCATTGACAAAAAAGTGAAATATGTTATAGTTATTTATACTACGGGAGTTGTTCCAAATCAAAGATTTTGTGGAAGGGGAAAACACAAAGATATCATATCTATGCAATAATTTTGAGAGGAGAACGCTAGTAAAGAATTATCCTAAAAGCCGAAGAAAATAAAATAATAATTATGACAGGCCATGAGTTAAGTTTGTGTGTTGGTAAGTAAACGCAAAGAGGGGATTATTCATAACCGGTAAAGATAAAAAATGAGTTATTTTAAAGTTCTAGGTCTTAAAGAAGAACCTTTTTCTACCAGCCCTGATCCTGATTTTTTTTATGAATCTCAGGAGCACCATGCTGCGTTAATACGCTTAATGGTTTCAATCCGTTTGAAGAGAGGATTAAGTATTATATTAGGTGACGTAGGTACAGGTAAAACTACTCTTTCTAGAAAGTTTTTTCAACGATTAAATATATATGATAATACGATTTTCCATATGATTTTAGATCCTGGTTATGGGACAGAAGAACTATTTCTGGATTCTTTGATTAGAACTTTCAAGATAGAAATAAAGAAAACCTCCCCCTCAATTTTAGATTTTAAAGAAGCAATTAAAGATTATCTTTTTAAAACGGCTGTAGAAGAAAAGAAAACTGTTGTCTTGTTAATTGACGAAGCACAGAAGTTGAATGCTCTTTCCTTGGAGCTATTGAGAGTTTTATTGAATTATGAAACAAATGAATATAAATTATTACAATTAGTGTTCATGGGACAACTGGAACTTTTACCGCGGCTTAGAGAGATGAAAAATCTTTGGGATCGTATAAGTTTGAAATATGTTCTTAATCCTTTGGATGAGCAGGAAACAAAAGAACTAGTGGACTTCAGATTAAAAAAAGCAGGCTATCATTCTGGACCCGCGTTTTTTACGGACGAGGCCATGAGGGAGATTTATGAGCATACTCAAGGTTACCCCCGGCGCATCGCGATACTTTGCCATGATGCCTTGACTGCCTTGGTAATTAAAAGCACAGTAGTTGTAGATGTGAATATTGTAAGAGAACTGATTGCTAAAGAGGTAATATAAGCTGTATTTTTTAATAATCCATAAAATAAGGTGATGAATGCCGGTTGAAAGAGAAACTCCTGAGGATAAACTTTTAAAAGTCATTGATAATCCTGCGGCGGGCAAAAAAATACGCGGTAATATTTTTAAAAAAAACATGAGTTATACCGCAGAATTGCGATTATGGCTTGGTTCTTTTTTTAAAGGTGAAAAAAACATAAAATTTTTAAAGAGTAAAATTTTTAAAAATTTATTAATTGGTGTAGGTGTATGTTTGACCGCTTTTTTAATTTTGGATGTGAACATGTGCAGGGTGAAGTTTGAAAAACGGTTTTTTCAAATAAATAATGAAGCAACCAAAACCAGTAAATATTTAGAAGAAAAAAAGGAGTTACGGGTTGAACTGGACCAGAGTTTAGCGGAGGCGGCCAGCCGCAATATTTTTACTTTTATAATGCCTGAAAAGAAAACAAGAGAAGAAGCTCAGGAGCAACCAGAAACGATCATATCAGAATCTTTAAAGAAGCTTTCTTTAGTTGGTATAATCTTGACAGGAGATAGTTCTCAGGCAATAATAGAAGATGTTGAAAATTTAAAAACCTATCTTGTTGTCGCCGGAGATAAGATAGATATATTTGACGTCTTTAAAGTACAAAAAGACAGTGTTATTCTGAAAAAAGATAAAAAAGAATGGCTGTTGCAATGAAAAAAATAAAAAATTTACTAACAATAGTTTTTTACGTAATATTACTTGCGGGAGGAATTGCTTTCGCGGAAGACGCGGGTGATAATTCAGCTGAAAATATGGATGAGAAACAGTTGGATAGGATTTCACTGGATTTAAAAGGGATTAATATCGTTGAGTTTTTAAGAATACTTTCTTTGAAAACAGGGTGGACAATTGTTCCCAGTAAAAATGTCGCGGGCAGGGTGACTGTTTTTTTAAATAATATTCGATTTCAAGACGCTTTGGATGTTGTTTTGATTAGCCAGAATTTAGCTTGTGAGAAGAAAAACGACATTATATATGTAATGACTGAGGCTGAGTATAAAACAATGTATGGCCGGGACTATATTGAGAACAGAGAGCATTTAAATATAAAATTAAAATATGCTGCTCCTGAAAATATTTTTAACGTGATTACTCAGCTTAAATCAGAAATTGGAAAAGTCATTATTGATGAAGCTACCGGAATGATCTTATTGATTGATACGCCGGATAAATTAAAGTTAATGAGTAATGCTATAAAGCAATTAGATATACCGTTAGAAACCATTGTGTTTGATTTAAACTATGCTGATGCGGAGAAGATTAAAAGCAGCTTGTCGGAAATAATTACTCCTAATACGGGGAAAATTATTATTGATGAAAGAGTATCTAAGGTTATTGTTTCTGATTTGCCTGCGAAGATGGCCAAGATAAGACAAATCATAAAGGATTTTGATGAAGAAGAGAGACAAGTTTTTATTGAAGCGGAAATTCTGCAGGTTAATCTAAATGATACCTTTAACCGGGGTATTGACTGGGAACGGTTTTTGGGCGAGCACAATTTGGATGGGTTGGATTTTGTAAGCAATTTTCCTATAAGCCCCGCGGTATCTTCTTCTGGTAAAGTTTCCATAGGAACAGTCGCAAGCGATGATTACAGTATGGTTTTAGAGTTTATCCAGAGGTGTGGAGATCTTAAAATTTTATCCCGTCCAAGGATATCGGTGGTAAATAATCAGGAAGCGAAAATTATGGTCGGCAAACGGGATGCCTATGTGACGCAGACCCTGAGCCAGGCTGAAGCCTCAACGGTTACATCCGAAAACGTGGAGTTTATTGAGGTGGGAGTAAAACTCAGTGTTACCCCTACGATAAACAAGGAAGGATTTGTTATCTTACGGATTAAACCGGAAGTGAGTTCTGTTTCAGAAATTGTAAGTACTTCCATAGGCAGCAGGATTCCTATCGTGGAAACCTCAGAAGCAGAGACTACGGTTAAAGTACAAGACGGGACAATGATTATGATTGCCGGTTTAATGAAAGAAGAAAAAAGAAAAGAAAATACCGGGATTCCCGGATTATCCAGAATTCCGCTTTTAGGCGCATTATTTAGTTCGCGCTCTATCGAAAAAATTAAAACAGAGTTGATTATTTTTCTTACTCCGCATCTTATTTCAGGCGCGAGTGGTGAAAAAAGAATTGAACCTGATTTACGGATACCCCCGGATATTATGCCTGAGGATATGAAGAGGAATATTATTTTAAGAGAAATAAATAAGATAAAACCTCTGCCGGAGACGGTTCCTCAAGAAGAGGGTTTGATCGCTGAATTTGAAAAGCAAATTACAGAGGATAAAGGGATTTAAACGGCAGGGGAAAACAAAAAAAATCTAAACAATTAAAACCTATTTAATCTTTAGAGGGTATTGTGTATATTGTTTGACCAAAGGGAGCTTTTATTTTAAATGATGAAAAATTTATTAAAAAAAAGATTAACTTCGATATTTCATCATAGTTTTTGCAAAAGACAGTATAATAAAGTGTTCGGGCTAACTATCTGCCTTGTATTAATTTCTTTTTCCTATCCGGAGATGGATGTTTTTTCCCAGGAAAGCGCTTTAGAGTATAGTGATAGAGACGCTGAATTCACGGCAGATCTATCTCCATATCCCCGAGATGAATTAATCGCTACTATTCATGAACAGGAAGAAGAACCTCCGGTTTTTAAAAAGGATGTTAATTTAGAAGAAGAAAATAAGTTTCTAAGAAACTTACTTGGAAACGCGCAAGAAAGTTTCAAATATACTGAGAACGCGCTTGAGAATAAAACAGAGCAAATTAGTGAACTAACAAATTTTTTTGAAGGACAAAAAATATTAATCGCGGAAAAGCAAGAAGAGATTGATAGATTAAAGAATGAGCTGGAAATTTTACATGGACAAAACAAAGAATTCCAAGAGAGTAGTATTGCTGCGAAAAAGGAAAACAGTTCCTTAG
>JAGLQQ010000225.1 GCA_023136735.1 Candidatus Omnitrophota bacterium
GCATACCATGCCGGGATGTCTGATAAAGGGCGCCATATTGCCCAAGAAAAGTTTGTAGGAGAAGAGATAGATATTATTGTAGCTACTGTTGCTTTCGGCATGGGTATAGACCGCTCTAATATCCGGTTTGTAATCCATGCGGGTATGCCCAAGAGCATCGAACATTATCAGCAGGAAACAGGGCGTGGGGGGCGGGATGGATTGCCTGCATTTTGTTATTTGTTTTACAGCCCGGGAGATTATCAGCTTTGGAATTATTTCGCCAGAAAATCTAAAGAACGCGATATTCTAATGAGTAAACTCTCAAGCATGTATGATTTTTGCGCACAGCCTCAATGTCGACATAAGGTACTGGTTAACTATTTTTCGCAGATTTATGCCCTTGTTAGTTGTGATGCTTGCGATTATTGTCTCAAAGAACTGGATATGGTTGAGAATCCATTAATTATAGCTCAGCAGATCATATCCTGTGTGAATAGTATTAAACAAGATGGGTATGGCTTTGGATCAGGCTATGTCGCGGATGTTCTAAGAGGAAGGGTGATTGATAAGATAACTAATTTGCGTCATCATGAGCTTACCGTCTTTGGTGTTATGGTCAATGAATCAATTGCTTTTATCCGTTATATGATTGAGCAGCTTATTGGTCAGGGATTTCTGGAGCGCGAGGCGGAGTTTTCTACTTTGTTTATTACAGAAAAAGCCAGCCAGGTGCTAAGGGCTGAAATAACTCCAGTTTTAGCAATGCCGCTGCTTAGAAAAAAGAAAGAGCAGATCGCAAAGCAAAGTTCGCTCCGCCGCACAAAATCCTGGGCTGGAGTGGATCAGGACTTATTTGAAAGATTGCGCCAGAAAAGAGCAGAGCTTGCTAGAAATAAAGGTGTGCCTGCATATATTATTTTCGGGGATAAGACGCTGAAAGATATGGCGGCTAAGAAACCGTTGACCAAAGATGCATTTTTAGATATCTATGGGGTTGGAGAGAAGAAACTAAAAACATACGCTGATATATTTATTGATGTAATAGCTGAAGATTAATCAGCTGAACAAAGATAATTATAGGGTTAAGAAAACAGGAGTTTTATGAATCGCTCAGCAGAAATGGGTACAAAACCAATATTATGGCTGTTAGCAAAATTTGCCATACCCTCTATTTTTAGTCTGGTTTTGCATGCTCTATACAATATTGTAGACAGAATATTTATCGGCCGAGGGGTAGGGTCTCTGGGGCTTGCAGGCGTTACCTTATGCTTTCCTGTGCTGCTTTTTATCTTTGGTTTTTGCTTGTTGTTCAGCAGCGGGTCGGCTTCAGTTATTTCACTGCATCTTGGCAAGCAGCAAAGAGACAAGGCAGAAGAGGTTTTTGGTAATACCTTTGCGATAATGAGTGTTACTGCAGTTGTGATCACCGTGCTCGGGCTTTTGTTTTACGAACCGATGCTTAGATTGCTTTCAGTAAGCAATGATGTTTATCCGCACGCTAAAGATTATCTTCAAACACTTTTCGCGGGTTCTATATTTTTCTTTTACGGCTTTTTTCTGACTTTTGTTATTAGGGCTGAAGGCAATCCTGTGTATGCAACTATGATGATGGTTGTAGCAACAGTTATAAATGTGATACTTGATTCTATTTTTATTTTCCTGCTTCATATGGGAACAGGAGGAGCTGCTTTGGCAACAATAATTTCAGAGGCGGTTATTGTTCTGATGGGGTTGTTATATATCATGCGTAAACATGGCTTGCTGCATATAAGACGCAAACACTTGCATTTTAACTGGCCGAATATAGGACAGATAGTTTTTCTTGGGCTATCTCCTTTTTTGATGGATATTGCGGCAAGTTTTCAGGTGTGCTTACTGAATTCCCGGCTGGTCCGCTATGGCGGGGATGTAGCTGTAGCTGCTATGGGAATAATTTTTTCCATAACATCTTTAATCGCCTTGTTTACTTTTGGTATGGCAGCAGGAATGCAGCCCTTGATCGGATATAATTACGGGGCAAAAAACTATAAACGTGTTAAAGATATATTTTCCTATGCATGCTTTAGCACAGTTACTATTCTATTGTTCGGAGTTGCTTCTATTGTCATATTTTCAGAATCTATAGCTGCACTTTTTTGCCGCAGCGATCCAGAGCTTATTAAGCTCAGCTCTCATGGATTACGTATTTTTGTTTTTATGTATCCTCTTGTAGGTTTTCAAATTTTGGGTACGCGATATTTTCAGTCAGTAGGAAAAGGATTGCATTCTGTTCTAATCGGTCTTTCCAGGCAGTTGCTTATTTTTATACCTGTGCTTTATGTGTTGTCTGGTATGTTTGGTATGGAAGGAGTATGGTTCAGTAGTCCGATAGCTGAGGTTTTGGCTACAATTGTTACTCTTTTATTTTTAGTCAGAGAAATCAACATACTTAATTATTTGCAAAAGAATGTGTGATTTTAAAAAAAATCAGACATTATAAATCTAAGAGAGTGTGATTATAATCAATGAGTGCTTTTTTGTAAGATTGGCCTATTTGTAAATTTTCTATTATCGAACTTGATCTTTTTAATGAAATCTTTATCTGAGTTTTTGCATATTCAAGTGAGCCTGTATCTATTATTATTTTACGGGCAATATCGAGATCTTTCCTTGTGACCTTGTTTTTATTCAGTATTTTCTTAAGTTGATTTTTCTGTTGTTTCCCTGACTGGGTGTAAGCATACCAGATAAGAATGGTTTTTTTCCCTTCTTGCAGGTCGCTTAACCCTGATTTGCCTGTTTTCTTTTCCTGCTCAAACATACCAAGGATATCGTCCTTTATCTGAAAAGCCCGGCCTACTGATGTTCCGAATTTAATCAATAAACCTATTTGCTTTTTTGGCGCACCGGCTAGGACTGCTCCTGTGACCAGAGGGGCAATAAAAGTGTAGTATGCTGTTTTATAATCATATATTTTATATATCTGGTCTTTTTTTATTTTGCTGATGTCCTCGATACTATAGATAAGTTCTATAAATTCACCGCAGCCGGTATAACAGGCAGTTTCAATAAATTTTTTAAGGGCTTCTTCCTTGCGAATAGGGTCCTCATGTATAGAAAGGAATGCCTCAATAGCAATAGCGTACATTATATCTCCTGTTATCATAGCAAGATCTTTGCCTGAGAACGTTGCTTTTTTAGATCTTTTGATCTTGGATCCCATCAATTTATGCATAGAGACCCGACCCCGCCGCATGTCTGAATTATCAACGATATCGTCATGAACCAGAAGAAAAGCATGTAGGAGCTCTATTGCCAAAGCGCTGCGATAAAGGTTTTTTGGTTTTCTTGCAGTGAATCCCTTATAGCCTATGACAAAAAGTATAGGCCTTACTCTTTTGCCCTTGGCTAGGATAAAATGCATCATACTATTGAAAAGCAGGGGGGAAGTATCAAAAAGCTTGTAACGCTTGTTTATGTAAGAGGTGAATTTTACAAGTTCTTGGTTTATCGAGTTTTTTAGTTTGCTAAGCATGAGATTATGATATCATATATCTTAAGATGGAACAATAAAATCATGAGGTATTAATGAAAAATGAAATGACTAAGTTATCGTGCTGGATAAGGGCATTGCGCCTTCCTTTTATTACCGCGAGTATTCTTCCATTTATTGCGGGGACATTTCTTTTTAAAGGAAGTGTTTGTTTTCTAACTTTTTCCACAGGACTTATATCCGTCATTGCTACTCATTTGGGGGCTAATCTTATAAATGATTATGCTGATTCTAAATCCGGAGCTGACTGGCATGATAAAAAATTCTACGGATTGTTCGGAGGCTCAAAGCTTATACAGGAAGGCGTGTTAAGCGAAAAAACATATCTTTTAGTAGCTGTTATCCTCTTCCTGATTGCTTTTGTCGCGGTGTTCTTCCTTTCCTATGTGCTTCACACAATATCTGTGATTGGGTTTTATCTGCTGATCTTGATCATGGGTGTAGCTTATTCTCAAGGGCCTTTGCGATTCTCATACCGGTATTTAGGCGAGGTGGTTATTTTTATACTTTTCGGCCCGGCTTTGGTAATGGGAGGATATTTTATTCAAAGACATGTTTTTCCAAGTACAGATGCTTTTATTTTATCCCTGCCTTTTGGACTGCTTACAACAGCGATTCTTTTTGCTAATGAAGTGCCTGATTATAAAGGGGATTTGAGGGCCAAAAAATTCACCTGGGTCAAATTAGTAGGAGCAGATCGAGCCTATTTGATGTACTATTTCCTTATGTTTGCGGCAATAGCTGCTATTGTTTTAAATATCCGGCTTGGAGCATTGTCCTGGCTTTGTCTTATATCGCTTGCCTGCAGTCACCTGATCATTAAAGCTGGAGCTATTCTTAAAACTCATTATAATGATAAGAGTAAGCTGGTTGAGGCCTCTAAACTGACAATTTTTGTTCAAACATTGATCGGATTACTTGTTGCCCTGGATCTAATATTATGAAGCGTATAGTTATTATCGGAGGAGGCTTTGCCGGGCTCTCTGCGGCCACAGGCCTTTTAAAGTATAAAAAACAGGTTGAGGTTGTACTTGCTGACAGAAAAAGTCATGCTGACTTTCTGCCTTTACTGCCTGATATTTTAAGCGGCAGGATTGATGATAAATTCTTGTCAGTTGATCTGAATATTCTGGCCGTTAAGCTTTGCTTTGAGTTTATCAACAGCAGTGTTATCGGGGTAGATCTTGAAAATAAGAAAATATCATTAATTGATAAAGAACTGCTCTATGATTATCTTATAATTGCCGCTGGTTCTAAAACTAATTTTTACAATAACGTTTCTATAAGCAAATCCGCATTTAAGCTTGATGATGTCAGCGACGCACAGTCCTTATTGAATTGTCTTAATTCGCAGAGAATTGAAAATTTTATTATCAGCGGAGGCGGATATACAGGTACTGAGATCGCGGCGAATATATGGCGGTATTTTTTTAAAAAGGGTGAGAAAAAGCGGATTATTATAATCGAAAAAGCCTCAAAACCGCTGGGAATGCTTCCCGAATGGATGAAACAATATGTATTGGATAATCTGCTTTTGCTAGGGGTAGAAATGCGGCTTGATGCTAGGATAGAAGCATATTCAGAAAACAAGGTTATACTCAGCGGCGGGGAATCTTTTGCCAATGCTGCACTTATTTGGGCGGCTGGTGTTAAAACACAGGATTTTGTAAAAAATACCGGCTGTGAATGTGATCGACAAGGCAGAGTTATCGTGGATGAGTATTTACGATTAAACAGCAATTGTTTTTGCTGCGGAGATACTGCGCATTTTGAGCATAAGGGCAGTCCTTTGAGGATGTCCATTCAGTTTGCTATTATGCAGGGAACATTTGCGGCAGAAAATATTATGCGGATTATTGATAAGCGGGAATTAAAAAAGTATCGTCCTCTTGATTTGGGATATATAATCTCTATGGCGAATAATAAGGCCTGCGGAAATGTATTTGGTTTTAAGGTAAAAGGGTGGTTTGCGGTTTTATTGCATTATTCTATGTGTGTTTTTCGTTCGTATTCTATGGCAAACAGATTAGGGCTAATTAAAAATCTATTTAAAGGCTTATAAAAAAGGGTTCTTTCGCATTAAATGTGGAGAATATTGCATAAGTGAATTCGTGCCAAGATTATGGGTAAATTTTACGCTTGGGCACCAATTTTACCGC
>JAGLQQ010000226.1 GCA_023136735.1 Candidatus Omnitrophota bacterium
AACGCGCTTAAAAATTCCTCCATAATCTTTATTCGAAGTCCACACTAAATAGGAAAGAGTCCCTTTTTTTAAGTGAGGCCTTGACAAAGTCGGGTAGAATGTGTAAACTATATAGCAGGATGGTTATTTAAAGGAGTGACACTAAAAATGAACAATATGCCTATTAAAGAGTTAGATAAGATTATCAAGGCATCAGCAGATATTAACAGGATGCGTATTTTAAACATGCTTATGAGTAAGAAAATGTGTGTTTGTGAGATGGCTTTTGTCCTGGGAATTAGCCAGCCCAGCGTATCACGGCATCTTAAAAAGTTGAAGGCCGCTAGTTTTATTGAAAGCGAAAATGAAGGGTTGTGGACAAACTATTATTTGTGTCCTAAAAATGCTTACGCGAAAAATTTTCTCAGCAGCTTAAGAGAATGGATTGATTCAGATAAAACTATTGTTCAAGATGCGGAAAAAATAAAAAGTGTGAATAGAGAAAAGCTCTGTTGTTTATAGATTTTTTTATCTATAAATATAGCCAATTAGCTATATAGAAGGAGTTTTAATGAAAGAATCACGTAAATTTTTGTTTATTATGGCGGCATTCTTAACCTGTTTTTATCTGCCGGTTGAATTGTTACCGTTCAGAAATCCTGTTTTTGAATCTCTGGCTTTAGTGCGCTGGTATGCAAGAGAGCATGTTCTTCTTTGCCTTGTGCCTGCTTTTTTTATAGCAGGGGCAATATCTGTTTTTGTCTCACAGGCCTCAGTCATAAAGTATTTTGGCGCAAAAGCAAATAAGTTTCTGGCTTATACAGTAGCCTCGGTTTCCGGCACAATATTAGCAGTCTGTTCCTGCACAGTCTTACCGCTGTTTTCCGGTATTTATAAAAGAGGGGCGGGGCTCGGACCGGCAACGGCATTTCTATATTCAGGTCCGGCAATCAATGTGTTGGCGATCATTATGACTGCCCGGATACTTGGCTGGGAGCTTGGCCTTGCCAGAGCTCTGGGAGCAGTAATTTTTAGTGTGCTTATCGGACTTTTGATGCATCTGATATTTATTAAAGAAGAACGGATAAGACAAAGTGAAGGTGATCTGATGGCAGGTGTTGTAAAAGAACCTAGGACATTAATTCAAAATGGCTTTTACTTTGCGGCAATGGTGGGGTTTCTGGTTTTTGCTAATTGGGCAAGGCCTCAGGATGGAGACAGCGGCCTATGGGCTTCTATCTTTACGGCAAAGTGGTATCTGGCGCTAGGTTTTCTAGGTATAATTGGTATCATGCTCATTAAGTGGTTTAAAAAAGATGAGATCAATGACTGGACACAAAGCGCGTGGACTTTTGCTAAGCAGATCATGCCATTACTTTTGTTTGGCGTTTTAATTGCGGGTTTTTTACTTGGCCGCCCAGATCAGGAAGGCCTGATCCCATCCTGGATGATCGCTAAGGCTGTAGGTGGAAATTCATTATTGTCTAATTTCTTTGCCGCAATCGTGGGAGCTTTTATGTATTTTGCCACACTTACTGAAGTTCCGATTTTACAAGGTCTTATCGGCGCGGGCATGGGTAAAGGGCCTGCCTTGGCATTGCTTTTAGCCGGTCCGGCACTTAGTCTGCCGAATATGCTGGTTATTCGCGGCGTTTTAGGAACAAAAAAAACAATAGTGTATGTGAGTCTTGTTGTTATAATGGCGACAATAAGCGGGATTATATTCGGCGCAATAATGGGAGGTATAAAATGAAAATTGAAATTCTCGGCATGGGATGTCCAAAGTGTAAGACACTGTATGAAAATACTAAAAATGCTGTTAAAGAAGCGGGGATAGAGGCAGAAGTTGTTAAGGTTGAAGATATTGATAAAATCACCGAATACGGGGTGATGATGACTCCTGCTCTGGCGGTTGATGGTGTTGTAGTTTTGGCTGGGAAGGTATTATCTGAAGATGAAATTAAGAAGTTTATTTCAAAATAGGACGATTTTATTGATAACCCGCTATTGAAAATTATAGGAGGAAAATTTGAAGAAACTGATCCTAATACTGCTAATGGTTCTTGCGATAACTAGTACAAGCGTTTCAGTATTTGCGCAGGACATATCGAATGATAAAGTTATCGCGTATTATTTTTACGGCAAGGTTCGTTGTTATACCTGTAATATGATGGAAAAACTTACAAAAGAAGCGATTGAGAATAATTTTAAAAACGCGCTTGTTTCCGGAAAGCTTGAGTTTAAGGCGGTTAATATCGAAGAGCGCGGCAACGAGCATTTTGTGAATGACTATAAGCTTTACACAAGGTCGGTGATTTTATCGCTTGTAAAAGGCAATAAGGAAATAAAATCAAAGAACCTTGAAAAGATTTGGAAATTATCTCGTAATAAACAAAAATTCATTGATTACGTTAGCGAAGAAATTAATAATCTTTTAAAGGAGCTGCAATGATAGAAATTCTAATAGTCCTTGGAACTGCCTTATGGCTTGGGATATTGACTTCGATCAGCCCGTGTCCTTTAGCGACAAACATCGCGGCAGTATCGTTTCTTTCAAAGAAGATCAATCATCCCAAAGCAGTGCTTTTTGCCGGCATAACCTATACTTTGGGAAGAATGATTGCATACGCTGTCTTAGGAATGATCATTATTACATCTCTTGTCAGCATTCCTTTTATGGCGAATTTTCTCCAGAAATATATGAATAAGATCTTAGGGCCTGTTCTGGTTTTTGTCGGATTATTTTTGCTGGATATCATTTGTTTTAATTTTTCAGGCCTCTCTATTTCAAAACAAAGGCAGGAATCTTTGGCTGCGTCGGGCCTAAAGGGATCTTTTGTGCTGGGTATGCTGTTTGCGATCGCGTTTTGTCCGATATCCGCGGCGCTTTTTTTCGGTAGCTTAATTCCGTTGTCATTAAACAATACTTATGGTATTATATTGCCTTTTATATATGGAATTGGCACTGGTTTGCCGGTATTGGTTTTCTCTTTTGGAATAGCTTTTGGAATTTCTTCGCTATCTCATTGGTTTAATAAAATGGCAGCTCTTGAAAAGTATACTAAAAAAATAACAGGCAGCATATTTATACTGGTTGGCCTATATTTCATATGGGTTTATATAGCAGGCAGAATGTAATCATAAATTAAGGAGAGTAAGATGAGCTTAATTAATTATTTTGAAAGTACTGAAGGCTTGGGGATATTGGCTACTTCAAACAGTAATGGAGCGGTGGATACTGCGCTATACGCAAAACCGCATTTTATCGAGGAAGAAAAGTGTCTATTCCTAATGGCGGATAAATGTTCGCATGTAAATCTAAAAGAAAATCCGCATGCAACATATATTTTTATAGAAAAACTCGAGCATTATAAGGGCAAAAGATTATATCTGAGGAAAATAAAAGAAACAGTTGATGATGCTTTAGCAGCTGCTATTAGAAGAAAAAATTATGGATGTCCGGATTGTGATGGGGAGAAAAAGACCTTTATTGTTTATTTCAAGATCGATCATATCAGGCCATTAGTTGGTGATTCGGAGTAAAAAAGATAAGGATGAACCTATTGTTTATAAAACTTATAGTTGTTATTGTATGCATAACAGTGCTAGTGGGCAAGGTGTTTTCCGATCCGATTAAAAATGATGCCCGGTTTCTTCCGCCTGATGGAAAAATTTTATTAGTTGTCGGCCAGTATAAAGAAGCCATAGATACATATGTTGAAGAATTGGGGCATATTCCTGCCGGGATAATGGTATATACTTCGGTGCAGCACGCAGAGGGGATATATGAGGCATTTGATCATGGAGGCGGCGCGCAGCATTTGCAATATGAAGTTGACCAATATCCTAATACAGTGATGCAGGTTGGTCTATACATGGTTGATGTACTCAAGGAGATACTTAATGGTGTATATGATGAAAACTTGCAAAAGATCGGCAACTGGATAAAAAATTCTAATCGGCCTGTATATCTGAGGATTGGATATGAATTTGACGGGCCGCATAATCATTATGATCCGCAATTATATGTAGAGGCTTACCATTATATTGCAGATAAGTTTCAGGCAATGAACATCAATAATGTCGCGTATGTATGGCATTCCTATGCAAATTATACAAAAATACCGATTATGGATTGGTATCCGGGTGATGAATATGTGGACTGGGTTGGTATTTCATATTTTAGCAATATGTTAGAAGGCTTGAACAGTGTAGCAAAAATTGCCAGATTAAAGAATAAGCCGCTGATGATTGCCGAAGCTACTCCATGCGGTATTGGTGTAACTCATGATAAGCATGCCTTAAAGCGCTGGTATGAACCGTTTTTTAAGTTTATTGAAGTTAATAATGTAAAGGCCATTAGCTATATCAACTGCGATTGGGAAGCACTTGAGATGTGGAAGGGGCAAGGCTGGAAGGATAGCCGTGTACAGGCTAATCCGGTTATAAAAAAACGCTGGCTTGAAGAAGTGCAGAAAGAAAAGTATCTTAAATCCTCTTCTAAATTATTCAAGTTGCTTGGTTTTGAATCAAAAAACAAGAAAGCTGAATAAAAGAATCCAACATTAGATAATAATGTTCATAGAGCTTGCCTAAAACCTTGCTTCGCTATACAATAGAAAAACATGAAAGAAGCTAAAATAAACAAATACTATAAATGCTCGCGATGTCATAAAGAGTTTGGACAGCAAGAAATATGTATTATTGATGATCATCCGGTTTGCCCAAGCTGCATATATGGCAGTCTGAAACCTTTTGAGATATATCCCATAGGTGAAGTTCGCAATGATCTTGGGCGTGCTGAAACAGGTTTTGGTACCGTTGGCAAAGAGGGGATATCACGTATAGAATTGATTGAATCACAGCGGCCTTTTCTGTATAAATTGGAAGAGGAAAAAAAGATAACAGTGGTATATTATCTGCATGAAACCAAAGCAGTGAAATCTGTTTTTAATCGGGGAATAGATGGGAAAAAGGTAGGGGTTTTTGCTTCCCGTACGCCTTATAGGCTGTCAAAAATCGCTATCCAGGATGTTGAGCTTGTGAATATAGAGCAAACTACGCTTTATGTCAGGGGTTTAGATGCGGTTAACGGTTCTCCGGTTCTTGATATAAAAATGAAGAATAATAAGTCTTTTTAATAATTTAGGCTAAGGTAGTTCAGTAGTTTTAAAGCGCATTAATGATAAGTTTATGCGTAATAACAAAAAGGAGGACAAAATGATGCGTTCAGGAAATCCGGCTTTACAGGCCAATATTTTTAAATCAATACCTGGTTCCTATTCAGGGGCGAATGCTATGAGTGTTCAAGGAACAGTAAACAAGACACTGATCTTACTTGTATTGTCTTTTTTTAGTGCCAACTGGGTATGGGAACATATACAGCAATCATTACCGTTTATAATGCCTGCGTGTATCGGGGGTTTTATCCTGGCCCTTGTGACAATTTTTAAAAAAGAATGGGCTGGTATCTCTGCACCCGCGTATGCGATTATTGAAGGAGTTGTTTTGGGAGGGATTTCTGTTATCTTTGAACGCAATTTCCCCGGTATTGTTATACAGGCTGTAGCACTTACATTCGGGGTGCTTTTTTGCATGCTTATGGCTTATAAAACAAAAATAATACAAGTTACTGCTAAATTCAGAATGGGTATTTTTGCCGCAACAGGCGCAATTGCTTTGGTATATTTTATCAGTATGATTATGGGGTTCTTTGGCGCTAGAATTCCTTTTATCCATGAATCAGGGCCTACGGGTATTATCTTTAGCATATTTGTCGTGAGCATTGCCGCATTAAATCTGGTGCTGGATTTTGACTTTATCGAAAAAGGGGCAGAGCATGGGTTGCCAAAGTATATGGAATGGTACGGCGCGTTCGGAATAATGGTCACACTTATCTGGCTATATATGGAAATATTAAGGTTATTATCCAAAATAAGAAGAAGATAGAGTATTTCCTTAGATCAATAATAGGTAATATTTTTTCGGTTCTTTCTTATTTAAGTGGGGAGAAAGAACCTGATTAGAGCAATTAAATATCAGATTACACGGATTAAAGTATCGTCAGATATATCTGTGTAATCAAGCTCTTGATTAATCTAAATATATCAGGTTTTTAAATGGTATTCGATGCTTTTCTATTTCCCCTTACATGTCAATATGTTATATGATTTGTTCCAACCCAGACAAGAAAGAACCATTTTTTCTAAACAGTCTCAAAAAAGAGGTTCTAATATGTTAGAGAAGCCGAAAATTGGAATCAGCCGATGCTTATTAGAGGATGGGAAGTCATGAAAGTGAAAAAGTTGTTTTTCGCATTTTTTTTAGTATGTTTGTTTGCATCAAAGGCATACTGTTTAGAATGGCAGAAGATCCATGAGATGTCTGAAGGTATGGCGGTTAAACCAGCAGAAGAAAAGGCTAGGTTGAGTAAAAATTCCCTAGATGATCTTTATTTATTGGGCTTGGTGTATCTTAATGAATACGAAGAAGAAAAAGCCTTGGTTGCTTTTTCGAAAATGCTGAAAGTTGATAAGGATTCTATTGAGGCAAGATGGGGAAAAGCAGAGGTGTTAAGGCGCCAATATGATCTTGATCAAAGTCAGAGTTTATTAAGAGAAATTATTGAAAATAATCCCGGTTTTTCTCCTGCTTATATAAGCCTTGCATATATTAAATACAATTTAAGGGATTACAGGGAGACTGCAAGATTAGCGCTTGTGGTAATTAAGCAGGATAAAGATAAGGTGGATTTAAGTAATCGTGCGCGGGCCTATCTTATATACGGCGGTGCTAAGGGCATGATTGCTCATTTCGGGGGACCGATAGATAAAATTATACACGGTACGCAGGTGATGCCGAATATAAAAAGAGCACAGGAAATAAGGCCTGATACAGCGGAGGTTTATTTTGGCTTAGGTGTGTTTTATCTTTTAGCACCTCCTATTGCCGGCGGCAATATTAATAAAGCTAAAGATTACTTGGAAAAATCTATACAAAGGGACCCGAAATTTGCAGATTCCTATGTTCGTTTAGCTCAATTATATAAGTTTCAAGGGGACATGTATAAATACAAACAGTATCTTGATAAAGCGCTAGAATTAGATCCCAAGAGTTTTCTGGCTAAAGATATACAAAGCAGAGCCTGTAATTTTATCTGCATTGAAGAGAAAAAGTAATTAATTTAACTTCCTGAGTCAGGTTTTTATAATTTCTTGCCTAAAACTATAGCTTGATATAGTTTTAAATTTTGTCAATTAGTTTTTAGAATGGAGGGCAGTTATGGCAGAAAACTTTTTTCAAAAAAGCAAAGATGCTGTTTTAAAAAATTTTAATACTGATAAGCAAAAAGGTCTCACTGATGCTGCAATAAATGATCTCCGGGCCCAATATGGGGCAAATATATTAAAAGAAAAGGCCAGCCGCAGTCCTTTAGTAATCATATTTAATCAATTAAAAGACGTGATGGTGGGGATTCTTATTATTGCTGCTGTTATTTCATTTTTTCTTCATGAGAAGATTGACGCGATTGTTATTCTTATTATAGTTGTGCTTAATGCAATGCTTGGATTCTGGCAGGAATTTAATGCGGAAAAAGCAATGGCAGCTCTTAAAAAAATGGCGCAACCCAATGCCAGAGTCCGCCGAGAAACAATAGAAAAAACAATACCGGCAAGTGAGCTTGTGCCAGGCGATATTATAATTATTGAAGCAGGCAGTTTGGTTCCAGCTGACGCGCGAATCATTGAATCTGTAAACTTGAAAGTCCAAGAATCTGCTTTAACCGGCGAATCTGAGCCGGTGGAAAAAAATAGCAGCATATTGACTGAGCATGATATTCCTCTTGCAGACAGGAAAAACATGCTTTTTATGGGTACCATAGCTACTTACGGAAGAGGAGAGGCTGTGGTTACTTCAACTGGTATGCAATCTGAATTAGGCAATATTGCTACCATGCTGCAGGATGTTGTTGATGAAAAAACCCCTCTTCAAAAGCGTCTTGCTAAGCTTGGGATGAAACTTGCGTATTTTGCCCTACTGCTTATTGGCGGAGTATCGGTATTGTCTTATCTTCGTGGTTTTGAGCCAAAAGAGATATTCATGACCGCGATTAGTTTGGCTGTTGCGGCAATCCCGGAAGGATTGCCAGCTGTTGTAACAATTTCATTGGCACTTGGTGCTAGAAGAATGTTAAAAAGAAAAGCTCTTATCAGAAATCTTCCTGCTGTGGAAACACTAGGAAGTGTTACAGTTATATGTTCAGACAAAACCGGGACATTAACAAAGAATGAAATGACAGTTACAGACATTCTCCTTATTGATAAGCCTCTGAGCATCGATGAGATTGTCAAGGAACCAAGTAGTAACCCAGCCGCACAACTAATATTACTTTGCGGGACTCTTTGCAATGATGCTGTAATAACAGAATCTGATGTTAATGCTCAAATGGCAGCTATTGGGGATCCCACAGAAGGTTCATTGGTCATAGCCGCGGAGAAAGCCGCTATTGTTAAAAAAGAAATTGAACTTCTAATAGCACGGGTAGCGGAATACCCTTTTGATTCACAGCGCAAACGGATGAGTACTATTCATACGATAACTTCCATTCCTGAAACATTAAAATCGGCTTTTGATCTTACTTCGAAAAATGGCAATGGAAATCATATAATGTTTACCAAGGGATCTGTTGATGGTCTTATGGATATATGTACTCAGGCAATAGTGAATAATGAGATTGTTGACTTAACAGATGACATTAAAGAAAAGATACTAGCAGGAAATAAGGAAAAAGCATCTAATGGAATCCGTGTGCTTGGTATGGCATATCGTTTTTTTAAGCAAGGGCAAATAGGGGATATTACTAAAGATGAAGTAAATCTTATCTTTATCGGTATGAGTTGTATGATTGATCCAGTTCGCCTTGAGGCTGTTGAAGCAGTGAGGGTTTGCAAAAAAGCCGGTGTACGTGTGGTCATGATAACAGGAGATCATCCTTTGACTGCACGGGCAATAGGCAAAGAACTTGGCTTGACTGAAAATGGAAAATTTCTTACAGGTTCACAGCTTGCTGCAATGAGTAGTGATGAATTAAAAGCTTGTATAAATGATGTCTCGATCTTTGCTAGAGTTTCTCCCGAGCATAAAATGATTATTATTGATGCTTTGCAGGCAGAAAATGAAATTGTGTCTATGACAGGAGATGGAGTCAATGATGCTCCTGCTCTTAAATCCGCGGATATTGGAGTTGCTATGGGTATTACCGGAACCGATGTTTCAAAAGAAGCCTCTGATATGGTTTTACTTGATGACAACTTTGCTACAATTGTCGCGGCCATTAAGCAAGGACGCACTATTTTTGACAATATTCGTAAGTTTATCAAATATATTCTTACCGGAAACATGGGTGAAATTATTGTTATGATTATCGGTCCCTTTTTCGGTATGCCTTTACCACTTCTGCCGATTCAGATCTTGTGGATAAATCTTGTTACTGATGGCGCTCCTGCTGTAGCACTTGGTTATGAAAGTTCAGAAACAGATATTATGAATCGTCCTCCATTTAAACCTGATGAGGGAGTGTTTTCACGAGGCATAGGGTCTCAAATTCTCTTCATGGGTTCAGTGATAGGATTGCTGTCAATCACAATAGGCTACTTTTTTTGGAAAATTGACCCAGTATCTCGTGTTTGGCAAACCATGGTTTTTTCAACTATAGCTTTTTGTCAAATTGCTTTAGTCCTGAGTATTCGTAAAGAAAAAGAAACAATATCTTTCCGAGAATTTTTTAGTAATATTCCAATGATTATTGCCGTGAGCCTTACTTTTGTTTTACAATTGTTTATTATATATACGCCGTTTTTAAATACAATATTTAAAACTGAACCACTATCTTTAATCCAATTTGGCGTTTGTGTAGGTGCCGGTTTTTTTATAATCATCTTGGCTGAAACTCAGAAACTTTTCAGAAGTAAATAATCCCCTGGTATGCATTTTAGACTAACATTATGGTGTTAGCTGTCACAATTTTGATATGCCTTGCCTAAAATCCTACCAGGTTATACAATGAATAAACCATGGAAAAAACATTCCGCATTAAAAC
>JAGLQQ010000227.1 GCA_023136735.1 Candidatus Omnitrophota bacterium
CAAGCGGTTTAATATTTCCTGCAATACCCCCATCCCCTAGAAAGGGTTACTCAAAAGCAGTATTTGGCACTGTTGCAATAGGTAAACTTTGTTTCAATCTCTGAATGCGCTCAATGTCAATAGGATCATCCTAAAGGCAGAATAGTTAGGGCTTGACAGGATTGAACCCTGTTCTTGAAAAGTCCTGCCTTTTATGTTAGTATAGGGCAACCAAAAAGGGATTCTATTATTTATGAAAAAGGTTTTGTTATTATATATTTCTAATAATTCCGGCCATCATCGGGCAACTAAAGCCATCGAGGAATCGCTTCATTTAAGCTGCTCGGAGGTAAAAGTCGCTAATATCAACTGTTTTAAGTATACTAACCCAGTGTTGGAAAAGGTTATTAACAGTATATATAATAAGGTTATCAAGATAAAACCAGAGGTGTGGGAGTATCTATATGATAATCCTAAGATAGTCCGCCGCACACGAAAACTTCGCAAGCTAATCCATAAATTAAACTCAAAAAAACTAAAAAGATTGATCTCGTATTTTAAGCCAGATACAGTTGTATGTTCTCAAGCTTTTCCCTGCGGCATGGTGGCTGATTTTAAAAAGAAGTATAAGTTTGATTTTCCGCTTATTGGTGTGCTTACTGACTATGCGCCGCATTCTTACTGGATGTATGACAATGTTGATGCTTATATCGTGCCTAATGAAAAAACTAAGGAACGTTTTGTTAGCAGCGGGATTAAAAGCGATAAGGTTTTTCCGTTTGGAATACCGATAAGCGCGAAATTTTCCGGAAAAACTAATAAGGAATCCGCACGCAGGGCTTTAAGATTGGATGATAATAAACCTACTCTTTTAATAATGGGGGGAGGGCAGGGGTTAGGCCCAATAGAAGATCTTATATATGCGATTAATACAATTGAACGTCCTTTTCAGATCATTGTTGTTTGCGGTACTAATAAAAAATTAAGAAAGTGGCTTGAAAAAAGAAGACTGCTTTTCAGGAAAAAAATGGCTATATTAGGATATAGCAGGCAAGTTGAAATGCTTATGGGCATATCGGATCTTATTGTTACGAAACCAGGAGGTCTTACTACAGCAGAGGCTCTCGCGAAAAGCTTGCCTATCGTTATTGTAAATCCTATCCCCGGACAGGAAGCAAAGAACACTGAATTTTTGCTTTCCGAAGGGGTTGCTGTTAAAGCTAAAAGCCCTCTTGATGCTGCGGTTTTAATTGAAGAATTGCTGAACAAAACTGATAAGCTGAATAAAATGAAAGCTGCGGCTAAGAAACATGCTCAGACGTATTCAGCTTCGAATGCAGCAGACCTAATTGTGAAACTTCTCAAACAAAAAGACATGTAAATGATAATGTATTTATTATATAGATTTGGACAGTGGATTGCTTTAATCTTACCTCATAGATTTGCATATAGGGCGGCTATTTTTTTGACAAGTTTTAAATATCTCCTTTGTCCCGGGGAGAGAAAGGCCATGCATAAAAATCTGGAGGTGATTTTAGGCAAAGATCACCCCGGTATTAAGAAATATCCCAGACAGATATATGCTAATTTTGGCAGATATCTGGTTGATTTCTTTCGTGCTCAGAGAATAGACAAAAAGTTTATCGATAAATATATAAAGATAGAAAATATAGAATATATTGATAATGCTTTGAAAAAGGGCAAAGGCGTAATAGGCCTTACAGCACATCTGGGCAATTGGGAGTTGTGCGCGCAGATACTTGCAAGGCTGGGATATAAGATGAACGCTATTGCCCTTACGCATAAACATTCGAAAATAGATGAGTTTTTTTCAAAGCAGAGAGAGCTTTCAGGGATAAATGTCGTTCCCGTGGGAGTTAGTATCCGAAGATGTTTCGCTGCTTTAAGAAAAAATGAAATAGTTGGTATTTTAGGAGACAGGGACTTTTCCGCAGAAAACGGCATATATGTTGATTTTCTTAATCACTCATTTATGGCTCCTCTAGGGCCTGCAGTATTGAGTTTGCGTACTGGTGCGGCGATTGTTCCGGCATTTGTTGTCAGGGATGGAAAAGATGAACGTTATTTCAGGTATATTTTTACAGAGCCGATATATCCTGAGAAAAGTGGTGATGAGCAAAAAGACATCAGATATATTACAAGCAAATACATAGGTGTTATAGAAAAATTTGTGAAGCTTTATCCACAGCAGTGGTTTGTGTTTCATGAATTTTGGAAAGCAGAAAAAGTAGAAATACTTTAGCCCGAATTCCGAGACGCGAAACTATGAAAGTTTGTGTTTTAATCCCAGCTTATAACGAAGAGTCAACTATTGCTTCTCTTGTTCAAGAGATCAAGAGTAATGGGTTTGATCCGATTGTTGTTGATGACGGATCTACGGATAATACCGCGTTAAAAGCCAAAGAGTCTCAGGCCCTTGTTTTAAGTCATCCCAGTAATCTTGGCAAAGGACAGGCCTTAAGAACAGGATTTAAGTATATTCGCGGTGGTGAATATGATGCTGTGGTTATAATGGATGCGGATGGACAACATCTGGCTTCTGAGATAAGTAAATTTATAGCTCATGCAAAAAAATCTAAAGCAGGTATTATAATTGGTAATCGAATGCAGTCACCTGTTGGCATGCCGCTGGTAAGAAAGATTACTAATTACCTGACTTCATATATTATCTCTAAGCTGATTTCTGTAAATATTCCGGATAGCCAGTGCGGTTTTAGGCTGATTAAAACAGAAGTGCTCAAGAAGTTGAATCTTTCCACGATGAAGTATGAAATAGAATCAGAGATTCTCATAGAAGCGGCAAAGAATAATTTTCTTATTGAGTCGATCCCGGTTAAAGCTATTTATGCCAATCAGAAAAGCCAGATAAACCCTGTCGTTGATACGATAAGATTCTGTAACCTGATAAGCAGAAATATATTTGGGAAAAATTAATAATGGATTTTAAAATTTTACGAAAACAAATGGTAAAAAATCAACTGTTAAAACGCGGTATAAAAGATGATCGCGTTCTTTCTGTGTTTTTAGACATACCCAGGCATGAATTTGTCGCACCTGAGCTTGGGCGTTCTTCTTACGAGGATCGCCCATTGCCTATCGGCAGCGGTCAAACTATTTCTCAGCCGTACATGGTGGCTTTGATGAGTGAACTGCTGCAAGTAAAAAAACATATGAAAGTTCTGGAATTAGGTACAGGCAGCGGTTATCAGAGCGCTATCCTAGGGGCTCTAGCTAAAGAAGTTTATTCTGTAGAGAGGCTCTCTGTGCTAGCTGATTCTGCGGCTAAAACATTAGATTCATTGGGTATAAAAAATGTGCATATAAAAATTGCAGACGGAAGTATAGGCCTTGAAGAATTTCAGCCTTATGATGCGATTATGGTTGCTGCTGGCGTTCCCAAAGTTCCGCAGGCATTGCTTGACCAGTTGTGTGACGGAGGGAGGCTGGTGATACCGGTTGGCAGCAGGTTTTCTCAGGTTTTAATATGTCTGCAGAAACAAGAAGGCAAAATTGTAGAAAGAAGATCCTGCGGTTGTGTTTTTGTGCCGCTTTTGGGTAAACAAGGATGGAGTGTGGATAATGAGTGAATGGTTGGTGAATATTTTTGGAAATTTGTCGCCGCAGTGGATTGTAGTTATTGTTTCAGCAATGCCAGTTTCAGAATTAAGAGGAGCTATTCCGATTGGTATTATGCTCGGGGTTACGCCTGTTAAAGTTTTTGTGTTGGCAGTTTTCGGAAATCTTATACCTGTATTACCGTTATTATATTTTCTTGAGCCGGTTTCAGAAAGGTTGCGTAAATTTCCATTCTTTAAAAAGTTCTTTGACTGGCTCTTTGAAAGAACCAGAAAAAAATCGAAAATAATCGAAAAGTATGAACTATTAGGATTGATGCTTCTCGTAGCAATACCCTTACCGATGACCGGAGCCTGGACAGGGTGTATAGCTGCATCGCTGTTGAAGCTTGAAAAGAAGTTTTCTTTTTTTGCTGTTGGGACAGGAGTAGCTATTGCCGGGGTGATTGTAACAATTCTTACCTTAAGTGCTAAAGGATATTTTGCAAATGTCTAGCAAAAAATATGTTCAGGTAGCGGTTAATCTGCCGCTAAATGATGTTTTTGATTACTCTGTGCCTGAAAATTTACAGGATTCCATTGAGATTGGAAAACGAGTTTGGATACCTTTTAGAAACAGGACTATTGTCGGTTTTATTGTCAATATAAGTGACCATACCACAATTCCTCGCACAAGAGATATAAAAGAGATTATTGATCAGGTGCCTTTACTTAGTGAAGAAATGCTATTGCTGACCAGATGGATGGCAGACTATTATTTTTGCTCTTGGGGGGAGGCTATAGAGGCTGCAGTAGCAGGTCCTTTTAAAAAAGGGAAAACCTCTGTACGCTTAAGGGAATCTACAGACGCATCAAGTGAGATTAAAGAAACCGGCGTTGCTATTGAACATGTTCTTACAACTCATCAAAATAGTGCTTTGTCGCAAATAAATAAGTGCCTGATGGATGAAACGTTTGGAGTTTTTCTTCTGCATGGAATTACTGCCAGCGGTAAAACAGAAGTATACTTTGGCGCGATCGATCAAGCTCTTAAAAAAAACAAAGAAGCAATTGTCTTTGTTCCGGAAATTGCATTGACACCGCAAACACTGGAGCGTTTTATAATCAGATTCGGTAAAAAGAAAGTGGCTATTATCCACAGCCGATTGAGTAAGGGGGAAAAATTTCTAGAATGGCAAAGGATAAAACAGGGTGAAGTAAAAATTGTTATAGGAGCGCGTTCAGCTATTTTTAGTCCATTGAAAAATTTAGGATTAATCGTAGTTGACGAAGAACATGAAAACACTTATAAGCAAGAAGACATTCCAAGATACCACCTTGTGCATACCGCAATAAAGCGCGCTAAAATATCAAAGGCAACCGTAATATTAGGCAGCGCTACTCCATCACTTGAATCAACTTACGCTTCAAGAAAAAACGATATTAAGTTTATTGATCTGCCAGAGCGCATTAAGGGCAGGGATCTGCCGGTTGTGCAGGTCATAGATATGCGAGGACAGCGCAAAAGAACAAAGCATTTGCAGGTGCTTTCAAAACTGCTTGAAGATTATATTGCTAAATGCTTAAAAAATAAAGAGCAGATTATTCTTTTTCTAAATAGGAGAGGATTTTCAACATATGTTCATTGCTCTAAATGCGGATATATAATGCAATGCCCTCATTGTAATATTGCGCTTGTCTATCATTACGATGAAAAGAGATTGCTCTGTCATCATTGCAGTTATCATATAAAGTCTCACGAGTTATGCCCGCAATGCAATGGTAATTATGTTCGCTATTCCGGGACAGGAACGCAGAAAGTTGAAAGCGAACTGCACAGGCTTTTTCCTAATGCAAAAATCGGACGCATGGATTCGGATGCTTTAAAGAAGAAAGCTTCGCATTTTGAAATTTTTGATGACTTTAAGACAAGAAAAATTGATATTCTTATAGGCACGCAAATGCTTGCTAAAGGCCTTGACTTTCCTAATGTAACCTTGGTAGGGGTTATCTCCGCTGATGTGACCTTAAACCTGCCGGATTTCAGGGCATCAGAACGCACGTTTTCATTGCTGACACAGGTTGCAGGACGTGCGGGTCGAGGTGAAACAGCAGGCAAGGTTATAATTCAAACTTATACCCCTGACCATTACGCAATTCAGTGCGCGATTAAGCATGATTATAATGATTTTTATGAGCAGGAAATGGTTTTTAGAAAACAGCTGGAACTTCCTCCATATGCGCATATGATAAGCATAGTGCTGCGCTCAAAAGAAGAGGAAAAAGCCATGGCTGGGGCGCAGGCTTTAGCAAAAGTTATAAATCAAGAAAGTAAGGCCTTTAAAATAAATATGCTAGGGCCCTCTGTTATGCCGGTAGCAAAATTAAGGGGGTTTTATCGATATGGAATTATTATTAAGGACAAAGATGTCTATAGAATAAATGATCTTTTAAGGAAAGCATTTAAAAAATGGAAGACTCCATCCAAGGTTAAGGTAGCTGTTGATGTTGACCCTTCGATGGTAGTTTAAAAGACAGGGATTAGGGT
>JAGLQQ010000228.1 GCA_023136735.1 Candidatus Omnitrophota bacterium
AGATGAGAGTTATTTTTATTTTGTACATTCATATTATGTAAAGCCTGTAAAGAGCAAATATGTTCTGGCGCGTTGTAAATACGGCCAGAATTTTGCCTGTGTAGTTGGCAAAAACAATATTTTTGGTATTCAATTCCATCCGGAAAAAAGTTCTGACCTAGGAATTAAAATTTTAAAAAACTTCTGCAAAATCGCGGGAGAGACAAGATGACAGAAAACAGAGAATAGAAGACGGAAAATAAAAATGCTATAAGGAGTATTAGTGATCTAAAGGTTTATAACTTGGCATATGAATTAGCTATGGAAATTTTTGTAATCACTAAGAGTTTTCCTAAGGAAGAAACCTATTCCTTGAGTGATCAAATAAGAAGATCATCCCGCTCTGTTGCTATGAATATCAGAGAAGGGTTTGCGAAAAGAAAATATGAAAATGTTTTTATCCGGCATCTGAATGATGCAATTGGTTCTGCTGAAGAAACTAGAGGGTGGTTAAGTTTTTCAAGAGACTGTGAATATGTTATCAGTAATCAGCAAGAAGGTCTGGATAAAAAATATGATCAAGTAAATGCGATGCTTTTTTCTTTAATAAATAAATGGGAGTCATTTTTAACCAAGAAGTAGATATTGAGGATTTTCTGTTTTCTGTCTTCAGTTTTCTGACTTCTAAAATTAACGGAGTTAATTTTGCTAGCAAAACGCATTATCCCATGCTTAGATGTAAAAGACGGGCGTGTGGTAAAAGGAATCAATTTTTTAAATCTAAGAGATGCAGGAGATCCTGTTGAGCAGGCTGCTATGTACAGCGTTCAAGGAGCTGATGAGGTAGTGTTTTTAGATATAACAGCTAGTTCAGACCACCGCAAGACCATGCTTGATGTTGTTAGACGTACAGCTGAACAGGTTTTTATTCCCTTTACTGTCGGCGGAGGGATTAGGACTCTAAAAGACATTGAACTTATATTGCGTAAGGGAGCGGATAAGGTTTCTTTAAATACAGCTGCTGTTAAAAATCCCCAGCTGGTTAAAAGAGGCGCAAGGAAATTCGGCAACCAGTGTATAGTCGTGGCAGTGGATGCAAAACTGAAGAGAACAGAAAACAGAGAACAGAAAACAGAAAGAAAAAAAAATCTGTCTTCTGACCTCTGTCGTCTGTCTCCTGATTTTTGCCATCAGCCATCAGATAAAGAAAAAAAACTATCCGCTATCCGCTATCCGCTATCCGCTGCTCCTGAGTGGGAAGTCTATATTTATGGAGGCAGAAAAGCTACGGGAATTGATGTTATTGATTGGGTAAAGAAAGTTGAAAAGCTGGGAGCAGGGGAAATTCTTCTTACAAGCATGGATAAAGACGGAACCAAATCCGGTTATGATCTTGAGCTCACTCGCGCTGTGTCAGAGGCAGTAAACATACCTGTCATTGCATCCGGCGGGGCAGGTACGCTGCAGCATCTTTATGATGGTCTAAGTAAAGGCAAAGCAGATGCAGTGCTTGCTGCATCAATATTTCACTACGGCACATATAAGGTTAAACAGACAAAGAGATATTTAGCGCGCAAAGGATTACCTATACGCTTATAATAGGGGGCTATTGCAAAACGCATATCTACTGTGTTACTTGCTCTCTTGCTTGTGCGACGTACATTTATGTACGTCTCTGCGTTTGTTTGCAAATGCATTGCCTGTGCCCCGAGGGGTATATCTGCACATTTTGCAACAGTGCCAAGT
>JAGLQQ010000229.1 GCA_023136735.1 Candidatus Omnitrophota bacterium
TTGTCACGACTTCACTTATACCATATTCTCCACATTTAATGCGAAAGAACCGGAAAAGCTATAAGAAAAAAGATATTTTTAAAATGAATTGCCGATTTTAGCAAAATTTCAGTCTTGCTTAAAATACAACTTCTGACCCGCTACAGCGGGGAGTTTTACATTTAAGACTGCATTTTTGCGTGCCAAAGGTAAAATTGGCTTAAGCTTAAAAATATCTTTTTTGATTTTAAAACTACATTCTATAAATTAAAAATCATTTAAACAGGCTGTTCGCAACCACAAATGAAGCAAAAACTATTGAAACCATTGACATAAGTTTAATAAGAATGTTAATCGACGGACCGGAAGTATCCTTAAACGGATCCCCTACTGTATCACCAACAACCGCAGCCTTATGAGCATTACTTCCTTTTCCACCAAGGTTTCCTGCTTCAATGTATTTTTTTGCATTATCCCATGCGCCGCCTGAATTTGCCATCATTACAGCAAGAACAAATCCACATACAGTTCCGCCCACAAGAAGACCCACAACAGCTTCAACTCCCATTAAAAGCCCAACAGCAATAGGTGTTATAATAGCCAGGATAGAAGGAAGCACCATCTCTTGCTGTGCTCCAATGGTCGCAATATTCACACAAGAAGCATAATCAGCCTTGGATTTGCCTTCCATCAAACCTTTGATCTCCTTAAACTGTCTTCTAACTTCAAGCACAATTTTTTCAGCAACTTTTCCAACAGCTTTCATTGTTAATGCTGAGAAAAGAAACGGCATCATGCCGCCGATAAACAGTCCAACCAATACTCTTGGATTCATTAAACTCAGATCAATTTCTCTTCCCAAAATAAAAAGTTCACTTTTATAAGCCGCGATCAAAGCAAGAGCAGTTAAAGCTGCTGAGCCAATAGCAAAACCTTTCCCTGTAGCTGCGGTTGTATTACCTAAAGAATCCAGAGCATCAGTCCGCTCTCTCACCTCAGGCCCAAGTCCTGCCATTTCAGCAATCCCTCCCGCATTATCAGCTACAGGACCATAAGCATCTGTAGCCAAAGTTATACCCAAGGTACTAAGCATTCCTACCGCAGAAATTCCAATACCATAAAGACCTAAACTATAATCTCTAGCCCCTCCTGCCAGATAAAAACTAGCAAGAATTGACGCTCCTACGACAACAACCGGAATAGCGGTTGAAAGCATGCCCACAGACATACCAGCTATAATTACAGTAGCCGGGCCGGTTTTTGTACTTTCTGCAATGCTGCGTGTCGGCGCATATTCAGTTGAGGTAAAATATTCCGTACAAAGGCCGATAAGTATTCCGGCAATAAGTCCTGAGATGATTGCCCAGTAAATCCCAAGATTTTCTACCCCAAGTACCTTTTGAACTAAAAAGTAACCTGCAACAGCAACAAGCGCAGCACTTGTAAACACTCCTCTGCGTAGCGCTTTTAAAAGCACACTTTGATTTGCTTCCTCTCCGCTATGAACAAAAAATGTACCAATAATAGAAGCAATAACACCCAGGGTTGCCATAACCAAAGGCACTGTGATTCCTTTTATACCTAAGCCAGCAGCAGAAGCAAGTGCCATTGTCGCTACTATTGACCCCACATAAGATTCATAAAGATCAGCACCCATACCAGCAACATCACCGACATTATCACCAACATTATCAGCAATTACAGCAGGATTACGCGGATCATCCTCAGGAATGCCCGCTTCTACCTTACCTACCAAATCAGCCCCGACATCAGCGCCTTTTGTAAATATACCACCGCCGACTCTTGCGAATAGTGCCATAGAGCTTGCACCCATGCCAAAAGTAAGCATTGTGGAAGTAATCGCCCCGATCTTATCCAGACCATGCGGCAAGGCATGAGATGAATAGTACCAGTTCAAAATTGCATACCATATGCTTAAATCAAGCAAACCTAAGCCGACAACAACAAGCCCCATAACCGCGCCGCTTGAAAAGGCCACTCTGAGTCCGCTATTTAAGCTTTTTATGCAAGCATTTGCTGTACGCGCGCTCGAACGAGTAGCAATCTTCATCCCGATAAATCCTGATAATCCTGAGAAGAACCCACCGCTTAAGAAAGCAAACGGAACGAAAATCGCAAGATATTTTTTCCATACAAGATAGGACAAAACAATAAAAATAATGGTAAAGAATGCTCCTACCACTAAATACTGTCTTTTAAGATAAGCTGCAGCACCTTCTTTCACTGCATTTGCAATTTCACGCATTTTTTCATTGCCTTCATCCTGTTTCATAATAAAAACCGTCAGGATGCCGGCAAAAACAAGCGCTGCAGTTGAGCCCAAAAACGTAAATAATACTAAAACAAAATCACTCATCAAATCCTCCTATAGCTTGTACATTTACCTGTTTGCCTAAACTTGTTTCGAAATTTTAATAATTTTACTATAAAAACATAAAAAAGCAAACAGTTTATTTTAAAAATTCAATATGCTTAATATAAGATATACCGTGATAAGAATAATTAGGTTAGTCTTTCTATTGAAGAAAAATTAAAACTTTGCGAGGTTATTTTTGCTTTTTATTTTCATGAACAGACAATTTCATAATGTCCTGATCATTGAATTCACTTTTTATTACTAAATGGCGCATACCATCTTTATTTTTACTCACTTTACCTGTACCAAAAACCTTTTCCGCGCTTTTTAATTTACGCGACCACTTTCGCCTGAAAACCACCCAACTATTATCAAGCTCTTTTATTAAATCAAATAGCTTTTTCTCACTAAGATCTGCTTCATTCGGATCATCGGGATATCTGCTTACCAGTTCACTCATTTCACTAAGATAGGAGTCCAATATATCCTCCTCCCAAATATCCTGCGAAATATCATTTTTTTTCAAGCTATTTTTCATTTGTCTTTCTCCGATTTTGTTCCCCTAATATAAGTTTAATGATTTTTTTAATGATTGTCAAATAAAATATCGTTTAAAACGAAATGATGGAGATAGCTTTTCCTTAAACACAAAAATAGACAATTTATTTAAAAAGCATGACGATAATTTTAAAAGCATAACTTGTTCAATCACAGCATATTACGGCTCAAACCGAAGAGAGAACATGTAAGGAAAGGTGAAATCTAGACTCAATCTATTTCTCTGAATTTTTATTTAAAGATTGGAGTAACTTTTCAATATTAATGTTTAGATTATAAATATTGGTATTAAGGGAATTTATTGTCTCATTTTGCCTTCTGGTCAACTCCGCCTGCAAGGCTTTCTCAATCGGAGTCCCAGCAGTACGTGTAATTGAATCAATAATTTCTCTATCAGTGAACGAACTTAACTCGCTAAATTCAAAATATTATACCTTTTTTTACAATTAAATAAATTTAGCTGACATTTCCTGAAATCATCTTCTTGAACTCTTGAGACTCAATCAAAGAGACCGTCTTTCTTTTATACCGAACAACATATCCAGCTAGTTTAACTCCATCAGGAAGATTGGTATAAAGGGTAGCCGCCTGCCTGACATCTACTTTTGTATCAATAGCAATTAACATTTCTTCTTTATAATGATTATATATGACAATAACCTTATTTGTCTTTATAAGTAACAGCGTTTGGCTGTAAATTTCTTCAGTAATAAATTTTATCGCTTTTTTGGAACCAACCCTTACTTTTACATCAATACATAAATTTTTCTCATCCAGAAAAAGCACAATAACTGATTCACGCTTTGCCTTATAGAAGACAGCTAAAAGAGTTTCGCACATCTGCGAAAAACCATATTTACTTT
>JAGLQQ010000023.1 GCA_023136735.1 Candidatus Omnitrophota bacterium
TTTACTCCCGCCATAAAGATTGGCGGACAGGCATTCTCGTCCCGCATCCTGTGTGACTCCGAGGGAAATGGTGATTTTACGCGTCCATGCTAAAATCAACATTTAAATCCGCAAAAATAGTTCTCATATCCTATAGAAAAAATAAATAGTAGAGGAGGGGCTTGTCCCCGTTACAAACTGTTTTTTAATCCGGGTTGATTTGTATAAAAAACGGTTCATTCTCATCAAGAGCATGATTACAGAGATGATACTTAGTGTGCTTTAATCGTTGTCATCTTGTTTTAATCTGTGTAATCGGGTTCTTTCTTCCAACTTTAATAAGAAAGAATCAAAAACGGCGAAAAGAGTATTGACAAAATAATAAAAATTTGTAAAATAAAAAAGAGGACAGCGATTAATTTCTATCAGTATATCAGTGTAATCAGGTTCTTTCGTTAAACTCTAAAATATTATTTTAAGATAAACATGCTTACAAAGGAGGCAGATATGAGTAGCGGCATTACTGCAATCAATGAGAAAGTCCAGAAAGAAAGCGTATTCGTCAAAGATCTAAAAGCTCAGATAAAAAGTGTTATAATTGGACAGGAATATTTGATAGACCGGCTGATTGTAGGTATTCTTGCCAATGGGCATATATTGATAGAAGGTGTGCCCGGGCTGGCTAAAACCTTGTCAGTTAATGTGCTCTCCCAGGCTATTGATACGAAATTCCAAAGAATTCAGTTCACACCCGATCTGCTGCCGGCAGATCTTTTGGGTACGCTTGTATATAATCCCAAAGATGGACAGTTTACCACTAAGAAAGGTCCGATATTCTCAAATATTATTCTGGCCGATGAAATAAATCGAGCGCCTGCTAAAGTACAAAGCGCATTGCTTGAGGCTATGCAGGAAAGACAGGTGACTATTGGAGAAAGTACTTTTGCTCTTGATGTGCCGTTCATGGTTATGGCAACACAAAATCCTATTGAACAGGAGGGGACATATCCCTTGCCTGAGGCGCAGGTAGACAGGTTCATGTTAAAGTTAAAGGTAGATTATCCGACTAAAGATGAAGAGCTGCAGATTATACGCAGCATGGCGCAAACCAATAAAAAGATAAAAATAGATCCGGTTATTAAGCCGAAAACCATACTAGAAGCCCGAAAAGTAGTCGATGAGATATATGTCGATGAAAAAATAGAAAAATATATATTGGATATAGTTTTTGCTACACGCAATCCGCGGGATTATAACCTCACGGATTTAATAGACATGATCCAGTACGGAGCATCGCCGCGGGCAAGCATTTATCTAATAATTTGCGCTAAAGCGTATGCTTTTTTGCAAGGCAGAGGATATGTAACGCCTCAGGACGTAAAATCAATAGGTATGGACGTGCTGCGTCATCGGGTTGTTGCCTCCTACGAAGCAGAAGCCGAGAGTAAAACCAGCGAAGATATTATCAAGAATATTTTTGATGAGATAGAAGTACCTTAACGCAAAAGAAATTATTAATTGCGAGTGATGAATTATAAGTGACGAGTTATGAGACAATAAGACCGAAGGATGAAGGATGATCACTCGCTTTGCTCATTAGGACGAGGGACGAGAAAGAAATTACAAATGACGAATTGCGAGTTACGAATGAAAAGCGAGAAAAGCAAAGCTGCTGATGGCTCTTAGCAAAAACAAAAGTAAAGTAAAACAAAAAAAAGAGGGTGATGGATCATTTTAATCCGCAAAAATAGTTCTCATATCTTAGGAGTGTGAGCATCTTTTGGTGATAGCGTTTAAGATCGATCAGTACTTAAGTTTTAATGAAAAAAGTGTCCCCGCCAGAAAAAGGCGGGACAGGCAACTATTGCAGGACAAGACAAGCTCTTATGCTGAAAGCTGATGTTGATTTTTGTAGCAATTCTTAGTAATCTGTAATATATAACTTTTAATTTGTAACTATTATTCCGTAACTAGTAATTCAGAACTAATAACTAATAATTCGCAGCTATGTTACCTAAAGAAATCATAAAAAAAATCCGCAGAATAGAGATCAAAACTTCCCGCATGGTCAACGATGTGTTCGCCGGTCAATACCATAGTGTATTTAAAGGCCGGGGCATGGAGTTTGACGAGGTGCGTGAATATCAGCCCGGAGACGAGATTCGCTCCATAGACTGGAATGTTACTGCCCGTATGGGCCATCCTTTTATAAAAAAGTTTGTTGAAGAGCGGCAGCTTACGGTAATGCTGCTTATGGACGCCTCAGGGTCGAGTTTTTTTGGAACAAAAGGACAATTGAAAAGCGAGATTGCTGCTGAACTTTGCTCCGTGCTTGCATACTCGGCAATAAAAAATAATGATCGGGTAGGCTTGATCATATTTTCAGACCGCATTGAAAAATTCATACCTCCGCGTAAAGGTTCCCGCCATGTTTTAAGGGTCATCCGCGAGGTGCTGTATCACAAGCCTCAAGGTAAGAAAACAGATATTCGCTGCGCACTGGATTATTTAAATAATGTTATGCATAAAAAGACAGTTTCTTTTTTAATCTCTGACTTCTTGGACTGCGAGTTTAAAAAACAGCTATCGATTACCAATAAAAGGCATGACCTGATCGCGGTTGCAATAACAGATCCGCGGGAGCAGGAATTACCGAAGACAGGGATTATCCGTTTTGAAGACGCGGAAACTCAGGAAGTATGTTTGATTGATGCGGCAGACAAAACATTGCGGGAAGCGTTTGCAAAAAATAGCGCTATTGTTTTAGCAAAGAGAGAGAAGGTGTTTAAGCACTCAGGAGTGGATCTCATTAATATCAGTACTGATAAGCCTTACACAAAAGAATTAATCCGTTTTTTTCGTAAAAGAGAAAAGAAAAGAAAAAGATAAAAATGCTGAACATTAGAGCAAAGATTGTTTTTATATCAACCTGCTTGATGGCCTTTAGTTTTGTTTTGCGGCCATTTGCGTACTGCGCGGACGCGGACATAAGTGCCAGCGTTGACATGCATGAAATGACAATCGGTGATACTATTAATTACAGGGTTCTTATAAATCTGCCAGTTGACGCGCGGCTTAAAGAGCCTTTTGCCGCGGAAGGCTCACTTGGCGAATTTGTTATTCGCCATTTTCAATGGCGAGAGGAAAAAGATAATCAGCAGAAGTTTTTTTTGGAGTATGTGCTAAGTATATTTAAAACAGGCAAGCATGAAATCCCGGAATATAATATAGAGTATCGCGGCGCATCGAAAGATCAATGGCAGGCATTAAACGCAAAGGCGATTGAGATAACAGTGCAAAGTGTTCTGGGCGATGCCAAGGAGCCGGCACTAAAGCCGCTAAAACCTAAGATTATAATTTGGCGCGATTTGTTGCCCTGGCTTGGCGGTCTTCTTTTGATCGCAGGTGCTCTGTGGGCTGGTTTTAAGTTCTGGCAGTCGAAACATAAGGCATTACATGAGGAAGTTATCGTTGAAGCGGCACATATTATTGCCTATCGGGAGTTAAACGCATTGGAAAATGAAAATTTAATTACGCGGGGGATGATAGAACAGTACTATGAAAAACTTTCCGGCTGTCTCCGGCATTATTTGGAAAACCGATTTTTCCTAAGAGCTCCCTGGATGTCGACAGAAGAGTTTTTACAGGAAGTAAAGTCATCGCCGGTATTAAATTCAGCGCAAAGAGCATCGCTTAAGGATTTTTTATTGTTGTCGGATTTAGTGAAATTTGCTCGTTATGGATCATCGGGCAAAGAAGCCAGTGAAGCTTTCACCGGAGCGAAGAATTTTATTGATCAGACAAAGCAAGCAGATACAGTAGAGGAGAAGATTAAGCCGTGATCCTTAAAAACCCATGGGTGCTTTTACTTCTAGGATTAGTGCTGCTCTTATGCCTGGAGCATAAAAAAAATAAAGCATCTGTACGTTTTTCATCAAATACCTTAATCAAAGGATTGCCGGTGAGCTTAAGAGTGAAGGCTTTGAAATATTTCATTGCGCTGCGCATGGTAATCCTGGCGCTTTTTATTATTGCCTTGGCCCGCCCCCAAATGCCTATTGCTCAAGAGCGTATATTTAAAGAAGGGGTGGACATAGTGCTTGTTTTGGATACTTCAACAAGCATGCAAGCGCTTGATTTTAAGATAAGAGGAACGCGGTATAATCGACTGCATGTTGTTAAGCAGGTGGTAGAGCGGTTTATTGATGAGCGGGTCAATGACCGCATTGGCATGGTTGCTTTTGCCGGGCGGCCATATATTGTGTGTCCGCTAACACTGGATCATAGCTGGCTTTTATCAAACTTAGACAGAGTGCAAATAGGTATGGTTGAGGACGGTACTGCGGTCGGATCAAGTCTTGCCGCTGCTCTTAATCGGCTGAGGAGCTCGCAGGCAAAAACAAAAATAATTATTCTTTTAACAGACGGACGTAATAATGCCGGAAAGATAACGCCGCTGACCGCGGCTGACGCGGCACGGGCAATGGGTGTAAAAATATATACGATAGGGGCAGGCAGCA
The DNA here is from genome assembly GCA_023136735.1 of Candidatus Omnitrophota bacterium. GTDB lineage: Bacteria > Omnitrophota > Gorgyraeia > B26-G9 > B26-G9 > JAGLQQ01. Next base: position 4,500 of record JAGLQQ010000023.1, read on the forward strand.
TCGGCCAGGTGCCTTATCCCGTTAAAGACGCGTTTGGCCGGGATAATATACAGTATGTTGAAGTGGATATGGACGAATCGTCTCTGGCAAAAATCGCTGAGGTCACTTCTGGAAAATATTTTCGGGCAACAGATACAGCGTCATTGCGGAAAGTTTATGAAACTATCAATGCGCTTGAGACTACGCCATTTAAGCAGCCGATTTATAGGCACTATGATGAAAAGTACAGTTTGTTTTTAATGTGCGCGTTTATTCTTTTGCTAATAGAGCAGGTATTGGCAAATACTGTTTTGCGGAAAATCCCATAATGTGCTTAAAGGAGAAACTTAAAGCATGACTTTTGTTAATACACATTTTAATTATTTATTTCTGGCTTTTTTTGTCTTGATTGTGTTTTTGATTGTCGCGGCAAAACAAAAGGCTGCTTTGCTTGAGGCCTTTGCTGATAAACGTTCTCTTGCTTGGCTGGTAGCAAAGTATAGCCGGAAAAAAGATTTTCTTAAAGCAGTACTGATTGTATTCGCGGCATTTTTTGTTATAGTTGCTCTGCTCAGGCCGCAATGGGGTTTTGTTTGGGAAGAGGTGGAGCATAAGGGTGTGGATGTAATGATCGCGGTAGATGTATCCCGGAGCATGATGACAAAAGATGTCCTTCCTAGCCGACTAGAAAGAACAAAGCTTGCCTTGGAGGATTTGGTAGGGCAGTTACAGGGAGATCGTATTGGATTGATAGCCTTTGCCGGGAGTGCTTTTGTCCAGTGTCCGCTGACTATAGACTATAATGGATTTTTACTAGCAGTGCGGGATTTAAATGAGTCTCTTATTCCTAAGGCAGGTACAAATATAGAAAATGCTATAATTGAAGCAATGCAGAGTTTCGGCAAAGGCTCTGAGGGCGCGGATAGAACATTGGTTATTATAACTGATGGAGAAAGCCATGTTGGTGACGCGCTTAAGGTAGCAGCTAAAGCAAAACAGGAGAGCATTAAAATTCATACTATAGGTGTGGGAACAACGCAGGGTGAACTGATAGAAATTAAAGATGAAGAGGGGAAGCTGAGTTATATTAAAGATCAGAGGGGCCAAATAGTAAAGTCCAGGCTTAATGAAAAGGCTTTGCAGGAGATTGCTTTAAGCAGCGGCGGGATCTATATCAAATCAACGCCGCGGGAATTTGGATTGGAGCGGCTTTATAATAGCAAGATTATGGATATGGAAAAAAGAAAAATGAAAAGTACAATAGAAAAGCGTCGCACAGATCGTTTTCAGCTGCCCCTTATACTGGCTTTTTTATTACTGTTTATAGAACCGTTTATCAGCAACCAAAAAAACACATGAAAAAAAATATTTTATTAATTTTAAGCGTGATCATAAGCTTGGGTTCTTTGGTCTCATCAGCGCTGGGTGAGGAAAAAGCGACGAGCGCTGAGCAATCATATAATAAGGGGATAGATTTTTACAAGGAGCTTGATTATAATAAGGCTATTGATAACTTTCTTGGGTCTTTTAATACGGACAACAGCAAACTTGAACAATGGATAAACTATAATCTAGGTAATGCTGCCTGTGCTCAAGGGCAAAAAGTGCAGGCATCCAATCCCCAAGCAGCACAGGAGGCGTACTCGCAAGCATTGGAGTTTTTCCGTCGGGCTATAGAACTTAATTCGCAGGATCAAAACGCGAAGCACAATTATGAATTAACCGCATTAAAGCTTGAGCAGGCTAAAGCGCAACAGCAGAATAACGAAAAACAGCAAAATGACGAGCAGCAGGAGCAACAGCAGAAAGACGAGCAGCAAGATAAGCAAGAGCAAGCAAAAAAATCAGATAATGATCAAGCTCAGTCCTCAGACAAGGGAGATCAGCCGCAGGAAAATACTCAGCAGCAGGGACAGCCGCAGGAGATGACCAAAGAGCAGGCAAAGATGCTTTTGGAGAACTTTCAAAATTCAGAAGATGGGCCTACGGGATTGCGCCAGCTTCAGCAAAAGGCTGAGGGCGCAAGGGGAGACAAAGACTGGTAAGATAACATGAATTACATAAAAAGAAAAAGCACAGGAATTATATTAAGTATATTGGCTGGAATGCTTTGTTTCAGCTCGGTTGTTTTTGCCAAAAACGTGCCGGTTGAGCTGCAGCTTGACCGGGAGCTTGTTGAGGTTGGCGATATACTTCAACTGGGTCTTCTGATAGAAAATGCCCAGAATGTGCCGGCACCGCAACTTCAGAATATCGATGGATTTAAGAGTCAATATTTAGGGCCTTCGACAAAGATGTCCATAATAAATGGACGCTCAACAAGTTCCATTACTCATCGCTATCGCTTGGTTGCTATGAAAACAGGCATATTTACTCTGGGGCCTTTTTCTTTTAATCATAAGGGCGATAATTACGCGACAAAGACAAAAGATATCGAAGTTGTTGCTCGCGATCAAGGTTCTCAGCAGGGGGGGGCATATTTGCCGGATAATGGCAGTGAGAAGTCCTTGAACGGAAAGATATTTTTAAACGTGTCGACAGATAAAAGCAGTGCGTACATAAACGAACGCGTTGCAGTTACGATAGAACTTTATGTCAGCCGTTTGACTATTCGGAATATTCAATACCCTTTCTTTGAAGGGCAGGGATTTTTGAAAGAAGATTTTGGTCCTCCTCGTCAATATCGGAAAAGCCTGGGAGACACATTTTATGATGTGGTTGAATTTCAAACCTGGCTATATCCCACAAAGGCAGGCAAGGTCACGATAGGCCCGGCTAAGATTAAATGCAATATTGTTTCTAGGTCTACACGCTCGCAAGGCAGGAGAGGTTTGGATAGTTTTTTTGATGATTCACTTTTTTCTGATTTTTTCAACAGACTTCAGGTATATCCCAAAGAGATTTCATCTGATGAGCTGTTGTTGGATGTAATGCCCCTTCCTGAAAAAGGAAAGCCAACGCAATTCTCAGGAGCGGTTGGTGATTTCGCCCTGAGTGTGAAGGCCTCGCCGCTTAATCTAAAGGCGGGAGATCCTATAACCCTGAACATGGAAATCTCTGGAGTGGGCAATTTTGACAGTGTGCAGAACCCGGTGATTTCCTCAGGAGAAAAATTTAAGGTTTATGCTTCACAAGCATATGAAGAAGAAGGGATAAAGCGTTTCGAGCAGGTGATCATTCCTTTAGATGAGGGCATTGTCAATCTCCCGGAAATAGCGCTTTATTTTTTCAACCCGCAAAAAAAGGAATATGTAACCTTTAAGCAGCCGCCTATTGCTATAAATGTTACTGCTGCCGATGAGCAGGGAGTTAAGGTGATAGAGGGCCGCTTTTCCGCGAAGGGGGCAGGCCCCACACATGTGCTGGGAACGGATATTGTATATATAAAGGAAGAGATTGGAATGATCCGATCACAAGGTAAAAATATTTACAGCAACCGCTGGTTTTTAATCATGCAGCTGATGCCTTTAATGCTGTTTTGTGCTGCGGTTATTTTTCAAAGGCAGAGGGAGCGCTTAAGTGAAGATATCAGTTATGCTCGTAAATTGAGGGCTCCTAAGATAGCACGGAAAAAAATAAAAAAAATGAAGGAATATTTAGCGTCCGCAAAGGCAGCGGAATTTTACGATTGCGTATTTAAAACATTGCAGGAGTATTTAGGTCATCGGTTCAATCGTTCGTCCGCTGGAATAACTGCTGAGGCTGTGGAAGAGTTGATCGCAGGTGAAGGGTTGGACGCGGAAGCGGGATTGAAACTTAAGCGTTGTTTTAGTGAATGTGATAGTGCTCGTTACGCGATAGCTCAGTTTGATAATGCTCAGATGCGGCAAACCATGGATATTTTAGAGGAAGCTATCGATTATTTGGAAAGAAATAAACAATGAACAAAAAACTGATAATAATAATTCTTGTAGTTTTATCAATCACCGGGCTTCAGGTTGCCAGTCTTAATGCGGCATCCCGCGGGAAGACGCCTGCCTACGGTATGTTCTATAAAGCTAATGAGTTGTTTAGAGAGGAAAAATATAAGCAGGCTTTAGCGCAGTATGAGCAGATTTTAGCTCTTGGAATTGAAAGCGGAAACCTCTACTACAATATAGGCAATGCTTATTTTAAGGCAGGCAGGCTGGGTAAGGCCTTGAGCAGCTATGAAAAGGCCAAGGGGCTTATTCCGAATGACAGTGATTTAAAAGCGAATAATACTTTTTTAGAATCATTGCGGGAGAATCCTGTGTTGGCAAACCCTCCAGTGTGGATTATCTCAATGCTGAAAATTTTCGGCGGATATTTTTCCATTGATCGCCTCAGCGTTATTTTGGTATGTATATATTGGCTGTTGTTTCTGATAAGTATCTCAGCGGTCTTGATGCCGCGCTATCGGGCAAGATTAAAAAAGTACATTATTTCAGGCAGCATGATTTTATTGCTGATAAGCTGTATTTGGGCGGTTAAGTTCTATGATATACATTCAAACTCTTATGCTTTTGTTATTGAGACGGTTACTGATGTCAAATTTGCTCCCTCAGCGGAGGCAACAACTTATTTTAAGGTGTATGAGGGGACCCGGGTTACGGTGATTCGAGAAGAGGGTAAATGGATGCGAATTAAGACTCCTGATGGTAAGATCGGGTGGGCATTACGTTTTGCTCTGGATAAAGTTTAGGCCAATTGTTGCTTTTTATCTTCTTTTATGCTATCTTACAGGGGATATTCAAAGGGACGATATAAAAACCAGCATTTTAAAGTGCGGGAGGGGGATGCAATGAAGAAAATAGAATTGAAAAACATTGATTTGGTTTCTGTGTTCAAGTTGTTTGGTGGCATGAGCTTTATCATGGGGTTTATCATTGCGTTGTTTGGCAGCGGTTTTGGCGGGGCGCAAATGCAGCAGCAGCTGCAAACAATTCCTTTTGTGGGTTCCTTGCTGAATGGGTTTCTAGGCGCGATCATTATCGGCCTGATAATCGCGGTTGTATGCGGATTAGTAGCAGCTTTGCACGCAGTGCTCTATAATATTTTTGCCGTGATCGTCGGTGGGGTAGAGATCGACGTTGTTGAAAAAGACTAATTGAGACGAAGCAAGGTTTTTTTAAGTTAACAGAAAAATACCTGAACAATAATGCGGCCGTAGCTCAATTGGATAGAGTATCAGTCTACGGAACTGAGGGTTACAGGTTCGAGCCCTGTCGGCCGCGCCAATAAAATCCCAAAAGGGCGAGAACCTAAAAGAGGATTAATAATGAGATAGGATTTATGGAATAGGATGAACATAAATCTGTTATTGAATTAATCCCAAGAACTCAGAACGTGAACATCTTTAGATAGGGATAAGGAGAAAGATTGTTTCTCCTTGTCGGCGTACTTGTACCTGGAACGTAAGGAAGGGGTATCCAAGGGGAAAACATAAGGGTTTCCCTTTGGGGAGTGAGACACCTGAGCACGGC
>JAGLQQ010000230.1 GCA_023136735.1 Candidatus Omnitrophota bacterium
GAAAAACCTCTCTTTTAAATCGCTTATTTAGTCCGCATTGAATTGTTTTTTAATATACTCCCTGCTACCAAGCCTTCAAGATGAATTCAGCAAGCTTAACTTATCCCAGACTTCAAGAAAGATGAAGCAAAGATATTAAAGTATATCATCGAACTGCTCTTTTTGCAAAAAAACAGACACTTTTTTGCAGCCGTAAGCATTTCAAATTAAAGATGATATGATTTCATCACGATTATTTCATCTCTGTCGAAAATGGAGCTCATTGCCGTCCACCATCTCGACCAATTCAAACTATTTCAGAAGTACCGGTCCACATCAGAATACTACCCGCAAAACTACCCTATTTATACCAGCAATTAACCCAGAAAGCCTCTGAATTGCACTTATTGGGCATGTCCTGTATCAAAATTGGCAAGGCCTTAGGAATAGACCCCAAAACTGCGGCAAAGGCAATATCCCAAAACCAAAGCAAAAGGAGGTAAAATTATGTTTTACTGGCCAGTTTACAATTATCCAAAATACCCCAAAGAAAAGAAAATATGGTTCTTTCCTCTCCCCTTCTTCTCTAATCTTCTAAATCATTAAAAGCATCATAAATCGTTGTTTCGTTAAGATTAAAACGCTTGCCTAGATCGGATTTGGATATCGAATGCAAATCTTTGCCTTCGGTTTTGAGCAAGGCCTCGATTAAAAGAAGGAATTTCAGGCGCAAGGTTAATTTGGCATCAGGGGATTGGATAATAGAACCAGAGGATATAGCAAAAGATCCACCCGGAATATTTAAAAGAGTAACGGATGAGTCTTTACCATGAATAAATTTTACTTTTATAAGCTTATACCGAGTCTGCAGTCTTTTTAAACTTCTAATTACCTGTCTCCTTAAAGAAGAATAATCTAAAGTGTCCGATAATCCTAAACTCAAGCCCATATCTTCCAGGTTTATGTAAAATTCATCCTCCCCCATCAATTGGCTGTGCGCGACAAGCAGGAAATATAGATCAAAAACGCGATTATCCTGCTTTGTAACCATATGAGAAAAGTATTTTTTATTTATCAAAAGCTCATTAGGAATAACTAGTTCATTTGGTAACTCTTCCAAATAAGCCGGGGTATCGGTTATCTCGCTATTTGATTTTATAAAACTTAATACGTTTTCAAGATGTTTGAGTTTCGCCTCGGCATGGCGGGGGGAATCGATAAGGGTATTAGACTCGAAATTTTTACGCAAGGCAGAATTAGACCAATTTGAGCTGCCTACGATTACATATCGACTGTCTACAATTATTAGCTTATCGTGAAGTCTGCGGCTTTTTGGCATAAGGTAAATGGTGCATCCGGCATCTTCTAGTTCTTTGAATATAGCGCTTTCGGTAAAAGACTCTTCGTTTGTGCCATCGTCCATAAAACGAGTATTAAGATACATTGTAACACTGACTCCCCGCTCCCTGGCTTCTAACAAGTCATTCAATAAAAGTCTTACCGGATTCTTATCGCCTAAGCCGTGGCTTATGCTATACATAGAAATGACTATCGCCTCTTTTGCGTTATCAAGGAGTTGGATTAGAGCTTGCTCATATTTTCGATCGGATAAGTCGGTAACCGTCTCAGCGGTAGTATTATCCGCCAAACAAAGGTAAGAAATACTAAAAGATATTATAAGAAGAAACCCTAAAATTATCGAAAATCTGTTCTTTTTTCTCATCACATATCACTTAATATTTGAGCAATTTTAGAAGCTGTTTGTTTATTCTGCCAGTATTTAACATGCGCGCTGATAGGGAAAAATCCAGTTCTTACACTGACATCCTGAACATCTATCTTTGGAAAGAAAGGCTTGCATCTTCTGGCTATGCCGTCCTCATGATCATAAAGATTATGCCAGGACTTAACATTAGCAGGCAATGTTAAATCAGACTCCACATGCCCCATTGCTGAAGTAAATATTGGGATTGGTGAACCTAGGGTAATAAAAGACAGCACATTGGTA
>JAGLQQ010000231.1 GCA_023136735.1 Candidatus Omnitrophota bacterium
GTTATTTCCGAACAGAAACTATTTACAGGTAAAGCTGATTTCTGTTTCGGATGGGATTGTTGCGGATGATGATAATGCCAAGATAGGTATTCATATCAGGGGCTTTATTAATGAGCTTTATCTTGATGATCTTAAGAAAAAGACTATGCGAGGCTTGGAGGGGCAAAAAATACGCGGTTTTAGCACTGGCGAGAATGTATATGGCTATTATACACAACCTGTTGGAGAACTTAAGCTTAACAAAAAAGGCCAGCCTAAACATGATGGTATGGTGCATAAAATCCAGCCTGAAGAGGCGGAAGTGGTTAAAATGATATTTAAGGGATTTATCGACAAAAAAAGCATTGGAAAAATCGTCAAAGAACTGAATTCCGAGAAAATCCCGACAAAGCGGGGGCTAAATGGGGGCTGGAATACTTCTACCGTGAGCCGAATATTGAAAAATGAGAAGTACACAGGATTGTGGATCTGGAGAAAATGGAAAAATGTGCGGGATCCCATGACTGGAAAGATAAAAAAAGTTGCTCGCGTAGAAAAGGAACAGCTTACTAGTTTTAAAGAAGAGTTGGCTATTATTGATAAAGAAATCTGGGAAAAAGCGCAAAAACGATGGCAGGAAATTAAAGGAACCTGGCCTGCTTGTAAAAAATCAAAAACTTCCGCGACAAAACAAAAAAGCTATGTTCATGCTAATCCAACACATTTATTATCAGGTCTTTTGAAATGTGATCAGTGCGGTGGCGCTATTGTTCTTATAAGTGGAAAGGGAAGCGGGTATTATGGCTGTTATAATGCCAGGAGAAAGACTTGCGATAACAGGCTGCTAATCTCCCGCAAGAAAATAGAGACGGCAATTCTCTTGGAATTAAAAAACAACATTTTGACCATAGAAAACCTACAATATGTTTACAAGAACCTGGAGAAAGTTTTAAACAAGCGCCTTAATGATACTCCGGAGCTTACTAAGAAAAAGAAGGCGCAATATGAAAAACTCTTACTTGAAATACAAAACTATCTTAATTATATCAAGATGGGTAATGTTTCTAAAGCAGTTTCAACGGCATTAAACGAGGCAGAAATAAAAGGCGACGGATTGAAACAAGAACTTGAATCCCTGAAATTTCAGCAAAAGAATACGTTTCAAGCTCCGCCCAAGGAATGGATTGATCATCGCCTAGACAAGCTGCATACGACATTAAGCAAAAACACTGCTTGTTCTGCGTTAGCCTTAAAAGAACTTTTGGGGACAATCAGACTTGAGCCGATTGCGGATAAAGAAGCAGATATTTATTCGCTTATGACCGACGGAGAATATGCTTTTAAGCCTTATTATGTGGCGCATACAAAAATTCAAACCCTCGCGCTATTAGATGATAAGCACAAGGGTTCGAATTGGTATCAATGGCGGACCCATATCATTATACCGCTTATAGCAATCAGAACAGGCATAAAAATTAGGGCAATAGCAACCATACGTTTTTGTTTACTAGTTAGATCAAGCCGTTCGACTTTAATTTCTTTCTGAGAAACAAAAGCCTGGTAATCCAATTCCGAAAGCCAGGTGATAACATTAAATCCCATTGCCGCATTGCTGTATTGTCCGATAAAGGCATTCGATAAAAAATCTGTATCTGTAAAAATAATTATCCTTGTATCCGAAGATTTGTTTTCTGCTTTAGGATCCACAACAATAAATGCAACAGCAACCGGCCCGGAAGTATCTACTCCCTCATTAAACTTTACATCCAGAGTTCTATCTGTCTCTGCCCAGCTGTTTCCGCCCTTGGCCGTTAAAACAAGCGGCCCTAATTTAAGCGATTCACGCCGATCATCTAAAGCTGAAATTGAACGAGGCCTCACATAAAAAGTATAATCCAGGCCTTTAGAAATCGTCGGAAACGGCAAATAATTACGCGTCGCAGGACACCCGACATCTGTGCTTATATGATTACTCAGATCCACCACAATATCATCATTTATCTTTACTCCCCAATAATTAAGGATGCTGTTTAAAGGCGGATTTTTGCGTTTTTCTTCTTCTGTGAGAAGCATATCCGGCGTGGTCAAAGGCCTGTTTTCAATTAAAAACAAAGCGTCTCCGCCTTTCTCCAAATAGGCCTTTACGATCTCTTCTTCTTTTTCAGTCAGGGGATTTTGCGGGCCGGAAACAATAAGCACATCACAATCATCCGGGATCTCGCCTTTTATCCCCAGCATTAGTTTTTTTGTTTCTACATTATTAGCTTCTAATAATTTTGCCAGCTCGTTTAATCCTCTATCTCCCGTATCAGTTATATCATATTCCCCATGACCAGCTATAAAATAAACCTTCCGCTTCTCCCTGGTCACACGAATGATCGCGTTTGTTAATTGCTCCTCGCTTAAAGAATTCTCGGTGAAATCAATATCCTGCCGTTCCTTGCCTGAGGAGACGATCGCTTTTTTCTCTTTTCCGCTTATAACATTACCAAATTGCGCCGCATAACCAATCTGCACGATTGGATCGATAATTTCGCCTTTGATCATCCCCCGCGATTGTCTTTCATAGCCTTTTAAAAGATCTTCCAGATATTTTGGCGGCATCCCCACATAAAAAACTACAATTTTAACTTCCGACTTGATCTCTTTAATTAAAGAATTTGTTCCTTCGGTTAAAGTATGCTGTTTGAATTTGGTTACATCTATACGCAAATTATAGCGAAAACCTAAATAGTTGATTCCAACAACAAAAATCAGGGAGGAAGAGATAATAATCATTTTTAAAGCATATTTCCGCCAGTGAAAAGATTTTGCCGACAGATGCATATACTTTTTTAATTTAAAAAAACAAACCACAAGACAAACTAAACCGAATAAAGAGACAATAATAGTCAGATTGCTAAAACAATCCTCTATATAGGAAAGTCCAAGGCCATATATAAGACAAACCGCCCCTGCTCCAAATAATGCCCAAAGATTTTTATGTTCTCTATTTATCGCCATAATCTATTTTCAATACTAAGTCTGGTAAGCATAATACAAATAAGGATCCCGGTTAAGTAATAAATCAGATCCGCGGTAGTAATAATTCCTGCTATAAAATTCTCCGAATGACTCCAAGTGCCTACATATCGAATTAAAACTTGCGCGGTATCGCTAAAATATTTTATAAAACTTATTGAGAAATACAGCAAAAACAACATCACATACGAACTTATCGCCGCAATGATCTGATTTTTTGTTCCTGATGAAGCCAACATGCCGATAGCAATAAACAATGCTCCTTCCAGCCAGACGCCTAAATATCCTGATAATATAGTAAATTGGTCAGGCTGTCCAAAAAATTCAATAATAAAATAATAACTTAAGGTCATCCCGATAATAAGAGTGAAAAACATTAAGCTGCCGAAATATTTACCCAGAACGATCGCTGTGTTTGTTGTGGGAGTGGTCATCAAAAATTCCATTGTCCCGCTGGATTTTTCTTCGGCAAATATCTTCATCGTTAAAAGCGGAACAATAAAGATGAATAAAAATTCCATGACTTTAAACATATCACGCAAGCTAGCTTCTCTGTTTTCATCAATAATTAAACAAAAGAATATATTAAAAACAGAAATAGTGATTATCAGCACAATATAGGCAATCGGCGACTTAAAATATGTTTTTAGTTCTTTTTTAGCGATCGCAAATATCTTGCTCATTACTATTGATCCTCCCGCGCGGAATGCAAGTCCAAGAATATCTCCTCGAGATTTGCCCCCTTCTCGGTTAGAAGATCCTTTAAACTTCCGTCAATAATGATTTCTCCGGATTTAATGATTAAGACCCGCTGCGCGATCTGCTGAATCTCAGAAAGTATATGTGTGCTTAAGATCACAGTTCTTTTATACTCCAAGCTTTTAATAAGCTTGCGCACCTGAAGAATCTGCACCGGGTCAAGCCCTATCGTCGGCTCGTCAAGAATCAACACTTCAGGGTCATTAATTATGGCCTGGGCAATGCCTACTCTTTGCTTGTAGCCTTTAGAAAGAACCGCGATAGTTTTACCCCGAACATCATTAAGATTACATTCCTCTATTACTTTATCTACCTGAAAACACTGCCACTTAGTAGGAACATCTTTCAACTGTGCGGCAAATAAAAGGTAATCCTTTACCGTCATATTTGGGTAGAGCGGCGGATTTTCCGGCAAATATCCTATTTTTCTGCGTAAACCTATAGAATCTTTAGCCGCATTTTTCCCACCAATAATAACCTCTCCTGAGGTCGCCGGCAGATAAGATGTTAAAATACGCATAAGCGTAGTTTTGCCTGCCCCATTCTGCCCCAAAAATCCAACAATCTCTCCTTTACCAATAGTAAAGGAAACATTTTTTAAAGCCTGGAATCCGCCAAAATATTTTGTAATGTTTTGTGTGATAATCATATTTTAAATAAAATAGGTTTTAAGCATTTTTAACATTCTAATGAAACTACTGTAGAATTTATTTTAGACGCTCCTCTTAATTTTTGTTTTATTATACATCATTCCAATAATTATAAATAGCTAAGAATTTAATAAGAAAGCAGGAACAGCTGCCCCTAATATTGTCCCTCTATACTGATAAAATCCCATTCCCTCAGCAAAGAAGTTCTAGAGCGCCTATCGGGGAAAACAATCTTTTCCCCTCCCTATAGGAGATAAACATCCTGGGCTCTTGGGATTAATTCGATAACGAATTTATGTTCACAGCATTCCATAAATCCTATCTCATTATTAATACCCTTTTTTGAGGTTCTTCGTACTCGTGGGGTAAAATAAAAAACCACTACAAAAGTAGTGGTTTTATTATTTTGGCTCCCCATATTAGACGAGTTTCGCAACTTTTTGGATTTAGAGAACGCTGAGAAGTTAACAAAAGAGCTGATACCTATTTCTTAATGCTCATTTAATAATTTTCACAAAGAAGTTCGTAATATGCCTGTGGGTGCAGACAAGCAGGACATTTATCCGACGCCACATCTCCCTCATGGACATAACCGCAATTACGGCACTTCCATTTAACAACGGTATCTTTCTTAAATACCTTTCCTTCCTTTACATTCTTTAATAGTTTTCTATATCTCTTCTCATGCTCTTCTTCAACCTCGGCTATTTCCTTAAATTGGACAGCTATTTCTTCAAAACCCTCTTCTCTTGCTGTTTCTTCTGCCTCTTTGTAGAGTTTTGTCCACTCAAGATTCTCACCGGTTGCTGAGGCTTCGAGATTGGCGGGGGTATCTCCTATAATCCCAGCTGGATAGCTTGCAGTTACTTCCACCTCACCGCCTTTTAAGAACTTAAAAAACCTCTTGGCGTGCTCTTTTTCATTGTCAGCAGTCTCTAAAAATATTGCGGCTATTTGCTCAAAACCTGCTTTTTTTGCAACCGAAGCAAAATAAGTGTAACGATTTCTTGCCTGTGATTCTCCGGCAAAAGAAGCCAAAAGATTTTTCTCTGTTTTTGTTCCTTTTATACTTACCATCTTACAACACTCCTTTTTTTTCAATCTACTTATTTTTCCAAAGTCCATGTATTGTGCAAAACTCTCTGACCTCTAATACGTCTTCTTTCGATGCGCAGCACTTTGCCTCAGGGGTTTGTCCCGGTTTTAGTTCTACCCGCATAATTTTGTCTTTAAGTAAGCACTCGATAAATTTAATATAATGCTTTTCTTCCATAGGATGCTCAATGCTTCCAACCTTTACATTAATCCCATTGTCAGTCTCTTCGATTATTGGAACATGTTTTTCCTGCCCCTCATCTTCTGTTTTAGCTTCCAATTTTATCATCGGCTGTTCGCAACATACAAGCGCGGGAGCTCCTTGGTGTGCTATCTCGACTACGTTACCACATATTTCACACCGATAAAGTTCTCTTAATTGAGTCATCTCACACCTCCTTATCACTTGTTAAAGTATCCTAATCAGTCAGTATTATATGGTCAGATTCTATTTGCATCAACGCATTAAAGAAATCTTTCATTTCTTTTTCAGGGGCCTGCTTCATTGCCTCCCCATAGAATTTGACGGCGCTTCTTTCCCGTCTATTAGCTTCTTTGATATTCTCATGGTCAGAATCAACCGCCTTGTCCGAACCAACATTTGAATCTGGCTTCTGAACCTTCAAATGCTTACAGATAGCAGAAGCATGTTCTCTTTCAACTTTTGATAATCCCTTAAACATACTCGAAACACGAACATCTTTACTTATTCCTGATACAGCTTTATAAAAATTTGTGTTGTTTATTTCAAGGTCCAATGCCTTCTTTAGGTTTTCTTTGCTTACATCAGACAGAGAATCACTATGCAAAAGCTTCCACTCTTTAGCCAAAACAAAATAACTCTCATGTGCACCACAGAATGGACAACTTTTTGGTCTTTCTTCTCCTATATAAACCTCTCCGCATACATTACAACGAAATATTTTCATGATTATACCTCCTTTTTTTCTTTCCAGTTGCCATATCCTTAGAACTTCTCTTTTCAGAGGAGCTTAAGGCTTATCGCTTATCAAAAAAAGTAGTCAAACTATACAAAGAACTTGTTGTAGTCTGAATTATTTTTTGTGAGTTTTTCATAGAATTAACCTTTATGATTTCTTTTTATTTTACTCCAAACAAAAACCCCTTGCAACTTAAATAATTACAAAGGGTTAAAAGTAGTGGCTCCCCCGCGAGGACTTTCGCTTTCGCCGAACCTGTCGTGTCGCACCTTCCGCTAACCCTTGTGAAACAGGGCCGTGCTCTAAAAAGATGGGTCTAGGGTGTGGGGATTATGGCTTAGAAGTCGCGAAGCGACACATTTTTAGGGGTACAGATTTTCAAAAAAGAGGGGGATAAATTCCCCTTCTTCTTTGACTGAGAGGTTATTCCTTTTGAAAAGGGGTGATAGTGAAGCGCCGATAGGGGAAAACAATCTTTTCCCCTCCCTATCTAAAGACGCTAAACATTCTTAGTTCTTGGGATTAATTCGATAACGAATTTATGTTCATGAAATTCCATAAATCCTATCTCATTATTAAAACCCTTTTTTTGAGGTTCTTCGTACTCGTGGGGTAAAATAAAAAACCACTACCAAAGTAGTGGTTTTATTATTTTGGCTCCCCGTATTGGACGAGTTTCGCAACTTTTTGGAGGAGTTCAAGAATTATTGTTTTACTGAAGAAATTATATTTGTCTTATGTTTTGCGAAATATCAAATTTTATTTGTCTTATCACTGAACATTCTGTTACAATGGAAAAGAACCTCTTCCACAACTAATAGTGGG
>JAGLQQ010000232.1 GCA_023136735.1 Candidatus Omnitrophota bacterium
GTTTTCTATCTAGGAGTTGGGGGTATAAGTGAATTATTGCACTAGAACGAGATTTAGGATAAAATAAGGCAAAGAGAGAACTATAAGAGTACAGTTTTTTGATTAATTAAGATATCCTATAAGGAGAAAGTATCAGGATATAACGTTGGGCTATTGACAAACTTTGGCAAGAGTGGAGATTAATGGGTTTAATCTCTGTAATCTATTAATAATTGTTGTAATCAGGTATAATCCAGTTTATGTATGAGGATTATACCAGGATAAAGATATGGAAAAACAGACTAATTTCATCCGCGATATTATTGACGATGATTTGAAGAATAAGAAGAACGATGGCAGAGTCCATACTCGTTTTCCTCCGGAACCCAACGGCTATTTGCATATAGGCCATGCAAAATCAATCTGTCTTAATTTTGGCTTGGCAAAGGATTATGCAGGGCTTTGTAATTTGCGTTTTGATGACACTAATCCGACTAAAGAAGAAACAGAGTATGTGAATTCTATTATTGAGGATGTCCGCTGGCTTGGCTGGGATTGGGAAGACCGGCTGTTTTATGCGTCGGATTATTTTGACAAATTTTATTATTATGCTCAGGAGTTGATCAAAAAGGGGAAAGCTTATGTTTGTGACCTGACTCCTGAAGAAACGCGTACTTACCGTGGTAAATTAACAGAACCGGGAAAGAATAGCCCGTTTAGAGGGCGAACTGCGGCTGAAAATATGGATTTGTTTGAACGCATGAAGGCAGGTGAGTTCGAAGACGGAGCACGAGTGCTGCGCGCAAAAATAGATATGGCTTCACCAAATTTTAATATGCGTGATCCGGTTATTTATCGAATCCTGAAAAGTTCACATCATAATACTGGCGATAAATGGTGTATATATCCCATGTATGATTTTGCTCATTGTCTGGAAGATTCAATAGAGGAGATTACTCATTCTGTTTGCACTCTTGAATTTCAAAATCACCGTCCGTTATATGATTGGTTCCTCGATAATTTAGAGATATTTCATCCTCAGCAGATAGAGTTTGCAAGGCTTAATCTAGGATTTACGATTATGAGTAAACGAAAGCTTTTGCAGCTGGTTCAGTTAGGCTATGTAAGCGGATGGGACGATCCTCGGATGCCTACAATATCAGGTTTGCGCCGCCGTGGTTATACTGCCTCTTCAATTAGAAAATTTTGCCAGCGTATAGGCGTGGCAAAATTTAACAGTACTATTAATATTTCGATGCTTGAGGGCAGCATTCGTGAAGAATTGAACTTTACAGCACCCAGGGTTATGTCTGTTTTAAATCCTTTAAAAGTGGTTATTCTTAATTATCCAGAAGGTAAAGATGAAAAGTTGGAGGCTATAAATAATCCTGAAGATCCGGCTGCTGGTGTTCGCATGGTCCCATTTTCACGTGAAATATATATAGAGAGGGATGATTTCATGGAAGATCCTCCTAAAAAGTTCTTTAGATTATCTCCAGACCGTGAAGTGCGTTTGCGGTACGCCTATTTTGTTACCTGTACGGAAGTGATTAAGGATGAAAAAGGAGAAATTCTTGAGTTGCATTGCACCTATGACCCCCAGACACGAGGCGGTAATGCCCCGGATGGGCGTAGAGTCAAGGCCACGCTGCATTGGGTAAGTGCTGCGCATGCAATAGATGCGCAAGTCCGTTTATACGAAGCTCTTTTTTTAAAAGAAAATCCTGAAAAAACAAAAGGGGGAGAGGATTTCACTGTAAATTTAAACCCTGATTCTTTAAAAATATTAAAAAATTGCAAGCTTGAGCCAAGTCTTAATACTGCTAAAGCAGGAGAGGCGTATCAGTTTGAGCGCTTGGGGTATTTTTGCGTTGATGGAGTAAATCATACTAAAGAGCAACCAGTCTTTCATAGAATTGTTTCTTTAAGAGATACTTGGGCGAAAATCCAAAATAAAGCAAAGAGTAGGTGAGCTCATAGCTCATGGGACAAACATAATAGATTATCCATTTCTGGCTAAGCCAGTTGCAACAGCAAAATTAATTGGCTGCATAGAAAAACATATAAAAAATTAATATTCGGATTAGCTTTATTTTAGATTTTCTAATATCAAGGGAATGAATATGCAAAAAACAGTGAAGATAATGTCTGTTATAACTATATGTAGTTTGTTTTTTGCAGGATGCTTCTCTTCAGGCTACTCAACATCTAAGCTTGTTAAGGAGATTAAAAACTCAGAGCATTTCAAGAAAGAGGTGGTAGAGTATTCTGAAACCGTAGCGGTTATGTTTTACACTGTTGCCTGTGTGACCTGTCGAGAAATAAAACCGCTGATAGGTGAACTTGGCGAAAAATGGCAGAATAAAATTAAAATTGTAACTGTAAACTGCAGAACAAATACAGATCTCGTTATGGAATATGAAATCCATGCAGTTCCGAGGTTTATATTTTTTAAAAATGGAGAAAAGCTTACAGAGCCTCTTAGTGTAAAGGATGAAGACGCATTATTTGCTTTGTTTGAGGAGCATAGCTGATACTGACTATCAGCATAGAGTGATAATATTATTAATTATAATCCTGTTTTTTTTGTCTAATCTTGTCCCTTCTTTAATAATTATTTTATTGCCTAGTCGTATCTCATTTTGATATAAGAAGTTATGGCTTTCGTTGTGATTTGCCGTAATACATAAAATATGGTATACTTAATTACTTAATTAGAGGAGTTATTTTTTTATGAAGTTAATATCGAAACTACTTTTAATCATGTATTTCTGTTTTGCCTTAACCGGGATAACCTATGCCGCAGGCAGCATAACTGCTGGAATTTTTGTATTAAGTTTGAATCCCGCTTTAATTGATTTGGGCGAGCAAGGTTATTCTCAAATGCAGACAGATGCAAAAATACCAATAAAAATTCAGCTGATTGATTTTGCCCAAGATATACCTCAAATGCAGTGCTATGATTGGAGTAATGTCAGGCAGGAGAATGAAAAATTATTTGCGTTTCTTTGTGAAATTTAATTATTACTGCAGAATTCTATGGGTGTAAACCCATAGCACTTCAATGGTTAGTGTAAAACTGAGTCTTATTGCGCCCTTCGCTTTTTGCTTGCTTTAGCGCCTGCTTTATCTGATTTATCAGCTTCTTTGCGTCTTTTAACTCACTATTGTATTGGCTTACTCCGCAGCTTACAGTTAGTTTTAAGCTGCATTCAGCACGTAGTTCATCTGAAGTTGCCATGAAGTCGCGAATTCGCTCCGCCAGAGCAAAGGCACTGCGCAGGTTTGTTTCTGGCATTATCACTCCGAATTCATCCTCTTTATATCTACA